>JALHET010000121.1 GCA_022839525.1 Lentisphaerota bacterium | reverse complement strand
ACGCGGTTCCACAGCTCATACATATAGGTCAGCACGTTCGACTTGCCGATCAGCGCCAGCGTGTTGGCGGAACCCACGCCGCGCGCTTTCTTGCCGCGCTTGCGGGCATATTCGAACGCATACCGGATACAGCGCTCCACCTGGGCGTAGGAGTACACCATCTCCTGCACGGCCACCTCATCCTTCGTGCCCTTGCGGGAAAGGCCGCCGATCCCAGTGTAGAGGCCGCCGCTGTTCTCGCGGATCACGCAGTAGTCGATCTCTCGTGGGCCTTTGTCCCGGAGCGGACTCTCGACGCCGGGATAGAGCTTCACGGGACGCAGGTTGATGTACTGATCCAATTCGAAACGGAGCCGGAGCAACACGCCCTTTTCGAGAATACCGGGCTTGACATCGACGTGGCCGATCGCGCCGAGATAGATGGCATCGAACGCGCGCAGTTCCTCAAGCACGGAGTCGGGCAAGGTCTCTCCCGTGGCGAGATAGCGCGTGCCGCCAAGGTCATAGGACACCTTTTCAAGGTTGAACCCGAACTTTTGTGCGGCGGCATCCAGCACTTTGCAGCCCTCGCCGATCACCTCCGGGCCCGTCCCGTCCCCCGGCAAAACCGCTATTTTGTATGTCTTGGACATGCGATCCCCTTGTGAAACCGCGTTTTCTTCCATTTACTTGTCAGGAGCCATTACAGATCTAAAGTCCGCTTCCACCGCCAACTCGTCGCCGACATAGGCCTTGCCGTGCTGGATAGCCATGCGGGAGGTGACCCTGATGTTGTCGACCTCCATGCGCACCTTATCTCCCGGGCGAACTTGACGGCGGAACTTGGCATTGTCAACGCCGACCAACAGGAACACGCCGCCTTTGACAAGACCGGAAGCGACGAGACCCGCACCCCCGCACTGTGCAAGGGTCTCGAGCAGAATGACGCCAGGGACAACAGGGTAATCTGGAAAGTGCCCCGCAAAAAACCACATGTCAGCCCCATAGGTCATCTCGCCGACATAGCGTTTCTGATCCGAGTAGAGCAGCTTATCGACGAACAGAAACGGCTTGCGGTGCGGCAAAAGATCCTCGACCGACCCGTCATATCCCTTGCCGTCTTCCACCAGTTGTTTCGGCTGGACTTCTTCTTCGCTCATCTGTATCCCCTGTCTTTTTCTGCCGCGCGAGCCAAGGCACACACAGCAAAGTTCAAATCGTCAAACCGCTTTGATCGCGACCACGCCATTATGGCCGCCAAAACCGAGCGATGTCGAAATCGCCGCACGAATCGGCGCTTCAACGCCTTTGTTCGGTACGATATCCAGATCGCATGCCGGATCCGGGGTCTCGTAGTTGATGGTCGGCGGATAGAAACCGTCGCGGATCGCCAACGTGCAGATCACCGCCTCGAGTGCGCCGGCCGCACCCAGCAGATGCCCCGTCATGCTTTTGGTGGAAGACATCTTTAGCTTGTACGCATGCCCGCCGAACACCGCTTTTACCGCCCTCGTTTCCATGGCGTCGTTGAGCAACGTCGACGTGCCGTGCGCGTTGACATAGTCCACATCTTCTGGAGCGAGCCCGGCATCCTTGAGCGCCAGGGTGATGGCGCGGATCGCGCCCGTGGCGTTGGGATCCGGTGCGGTCAGGTGGTAGGAGTCACCGGAAGCGCCGTAGCCGGCGAGTTCGGCGTATACGCGGGCATTGCGCGCTTTGGCATGCGCCTCAGATTCGAGAATCAGGATCGCCGCACCCTCCGCCATGATAAAGCCGTCGCGCCCGGCATCAAACGGGCGGCACGCCTTCTCGGGGGTATCGTTGTACTTGGTGCTGAGTGCCTTCATCGAACAGAAACCGCCCACGCAATACTCGGTGACGGTAGCCTCGGTTCCACCGGCGATCACGACATCCGCACGGCCTGCGCGGATCATGTCCAGCGCAATGCCGATCGCATCGGTACCCGAAGCACAGGCGGTGACCACCGTGTGCACCGCTCCTTTGGCGCTCAGCGCGATGGAGATGTTGCCGGCCGCCTCGTTGGCAATGAGCTTGGGAATCATCATCGGCGACAGGCGCCCGGGACCGCGCTCATGCAGGATTTTGTAACCCTCGTCATCGATCTCTGCGCCGCCGATGCCGTTGCCGATCAAAACGGCCACGCGCTCGGGATCAGCACCCCCTTCGGCCAGACCCGAATCTTGCCACGCCTGCTTGGCCGCGGCCAGCCCATACTGAGTGAAGAGCGCCATGCGCCGCGCTTCTTTAGCATCCACATATTTCGAAACATCGAAATTTTTGATCTCGCCCGAGACCTTGGCGTCCACACGCGAAGGATCAAACCGGGTGATGTGCCCGATGCCGCTGACGCCATTGCGGATGTTCGCCCACATCTCATCAATGGTGTTACCGACCGGCGAAATTACGCCCAACCCTGTGATGAAAACTCGTGTTTTACCGCTCATACGACAGTTCTACTCCTTTATTTTCACGTTACGGTTTGTCCTGCGGATGTCACACCGGGACACACTTCGGGTTTCGGCTTACCCGCCAGCCCCCTCCACCTCATCAGGATTCCGGCATATGTCAGCCCCGCACCGAACCCGATCATTGCGATCAGGTCATTGTTCTTGATCGCGTTCGTGCAGAGCGCGGTGTCCAACGCCAAGGGGATCGAGGCGGCGGACGTATTGCCGATCGTCTCGATGTTCATGCAGAACGTCTTCATCGGCACCTTCATGCGCCGAGCCACCGCCTCGACGATACGCGCGTTGGCCTGATGCGGAAGCACGCATGCCAAATCGTCGAACGCATATCCGGAACGCTTCAGCAAACCGCACAAAACTTCGTCGAAGACCTTGACCGCAAAATTGAACACCGCCCGTCCGTTCATCTGCAATGTGTGCTGCAGCCACGGGCCGGTCGCGAGATCACGCGAACCGCCCTCGCGGTAAATCAGCGGTGCCCCGGAACCGTCCGCCTTCAGGATCGCGTGCCAGATCCCGCCCGGGACATCGCTGGCCTCCAACACCACCGCACCTGCAGCGTCCCCGAACAGGATGCACGAGTTGCGATCCGTCCAATCAATGATCCGCGACATCATATCGGCCCCGATCACCAGCGTCGGGCACGGATTGACCTGCATCATGCCACGCGCCGCCTCCAGCGCGTAAATGAACCCCGTGCACGCTGCCTGCAAATCGAACGCCGCCGCGTTTTTCGCGCCGATCGCCTCCTGTACGAGACACGCCGTCGAAGGGAACGCCTGATAGTCGGACGTCGATGTGGCCACAATGATCAGCCCAATCTGATCCGGTGTCAGCCCCGCCGATTGCATCGCACGACGCGCAGCCTGCACAGCCATCGCCGACGTGGTTTCGTCATCCGCAGCGATATGACGGCTACGGATCCCCGTGTGTGAAAAAATCCATTCGTCTGTGGTATCGAGTGTCTCCGCCAATTCTGCGTTGGTTACAACACGTTTAGGCAGATACGATCCAACACCTGTGATATGCACAAACATGCCCAGTCCTTTCGGTCACAAAGACAGGGCGTCATAATGACACTTTTCTCCATTTTGTCAACATGGAAACTCCCGTCTTTGATCAAATATATTCTACACTCACACCCGCCTAAAAAAAACAAGAAACTGGAAACAATCGCTGATCCCCCGTCCTTGACAGGTTCAACCGGTTTTTTATAACGTGGGTGAAAGAAGGAAACAATGGCCATGAAACTAAACATGCACACCCATCGCCGAACCCGGCTTGCCGGCCCCCTGGCCTTCGTAATCGCCCTGTCATCGCAAAGCTGGGGCGTACCGCAATTAGGTGACGCGGATTTCCCCAAACCTTCGCCATCGGCGCGACACAACATAAAAGTCGAGGCCGTCAAATCAGGCACGTACGATCTGGTGCTGATTGGGGATTCTATTTTCCACACGCTCGATCACTTCGGCGGCAAGTATGCGCCGCTGGAAGCCGTCTGGAACAAGCATTACGCGCCGCGCCGTGCGATCAATCTGGGTTACAGCGGCTATCGCACCGAACAGATCATCTGGAACCTCCAGAACGGCGAGCTGGATTTTAAGACGCCGCCAAAGGTTGCCCTCCTCCTGATCGGAACGAACAATGCGGATGACCGGAATTTCAAAAAGGCTCACACAGCGGAAGAGATTTTTGCGGGCACGAAAGTGATCGTGGATCTGATCCGCAACCGGCTGCCGACAACAAAAATCGTCGTGCTGCGCATTTTCCCTCGCGGCGGAGATTCCGAGAACGGGGTCAGCAAACCCATCTTCCACTCATCCGCCGCGTGCATCGAGACCTGCCGCCGCGCGGGCGAACTGACGAAGCAACTGGCGGACGGCAAGCAGGTGTTCTGGCTCGACATCAACCACGTGTTCCTGCGCCCAGACGGCACCGTCAACACGGATATGCTGTGGGATCTGCTTCACCCCAGCCCGGCCGGCGCCGAAGCCTGCGCGCAAGCCATCGAACCGCTGCTTTCACAGCTCATGGGCGACAAGCCAGTCACTGACCCGAAGCCTTGAGCAACCGTCTCCGGCTAAGACACCGGACAAGAGCCCCCGACTCACCGACGGCACTTGCCGAAAACCAGACGCCGCGCAGCCAGCAAAAACAGGTCTAGCAGCATGCGTCCCCCGCTGGAGAAAACTTTCACCGTCGAATGCCCGCTGTAATCCCAATTCACAGGGACCTCCTCAACACGGTACCCCAAATCGCGCGCCAGGGCGATCATCTCCACGTCGAACGCGAACCGCTTTGTCCGCAGCCGACCAAAAACCTCCTTGGCCGGCCCGGCACGGAACAGCTTAAAGCCGCACTGCGTGTCGCGGATGCCCCGTACGCCCGCCGCACGCACAAGCAGGTTGAAAATCCGGCTCAGCACCCTTCGGTGCAACGGCGGAGGCCTGCCAATATATGCGCCGCGCACGGCGCGCGAACCGCAGGCAATATCTGCCCCCGCATCAATCGAGGCCTTCAGCCGAAGCCAATCTTCCAGCGGCGTCGAGAGATCCGCGTCGGACATCAGAATCAGCTCCCCCTGAGCCGCCAACACGCCGGTTTTCACTGCGTATCCCTTGCCCCGGTTAACAGGGTAACGGATCAACTGAAACCGTACTGCGGCGTCTTTTGAGATAAAGTCCCGGATGACCTCCGAACACTGGTCAGGCGAACCATCATCGACAAAAACCGCATCGACCGCCACCTCTTCCGACGCGGCCGCAAAAGCCGCCACCTTCTTCAACGTTTCGGCGAGCCGCCGGTGCTCCTTATAAACAGGAATGACTAAAGTCAAGCGCATGTCCCATCCCCTATCTTTTTTTTCCGCAAAGGCTCCCGCCTCCGCCATCTACACACCGGTTAAGACGGCATGTGTGCATAGCCACCTTGTACAGGTTGTTCACCCATTCTGCCGATTAATCATCGCGGCGGCCACGCCCGCGCCAAACCCGTTGTCGATATTCACCACCGTCACGCCGGCGGCGCAGGAATTGAGCATGCCGAGCAAGGCGGCGACTCCTTGGAAACTCACGCCATAGCCCACGCTGGTGGGCACGGCAATCACCGGTTTGTCGGTGAGCCCACCCACCACAGACGGCAACGCGCCCTCCATGCCCGCCACCACCACAATCGCCCGCGCATCCGTGAACTGGCCGAGGCGTGAAAGCAGCCGATGCAGGCCTGCCACACCCACATCGAAAATACGCTCGACCCGCGCGCCCAACCGCTCTGCGGTCAACGCCGCCTCCTCCGCCACCGCGATATCGGAAGTTCCGGCGCAAAGCACTGCTACCTTTCCCGTCCGCATGGGCAGCGGAACCACATCACACGTCAGGATCCGCGCGTCCGCCCGATAGACCGCCCCGGGCAACTCCGCGCAGACGGCGTCCGCCTGTTCCGGCGTCACACGCGTGGCAAAAGCGTTCTGCCCGGCCGCATTCAAGGCGCGCATGATGGAGACGATCTGTCCCGCCGTCTTACCCGCACCGTAGATCACCTCCGGCATGCCCCGCCGCTGCTGACGATCATAATCCGGTTTCGCAAAATGGAGGTCGTCCGTCATGGCATCCCCCTGTTTAACCGCCTAAACCGCTCACCACCTGCCCCTACACAATCAACGCTTCTTCGAGCTTGGCCGTGAGCTGCTCCAAGGTGAGGCGCTCTTGTTGCATGGTATCGCGGTCGCGCAGGGTCACCGTACCGTCCTCCAGCGTCTGGAAATCGATGGTCACACACCACGGCGTGCCAATCTCGTCCTGACGGCGGTAGCGCCGGCCGATCGCGCCGCTCTCGTCCCAGAACGCGGCGTAGCGGCGGC
>JALHET010000598.1 GCA_022839525.1 Lentisphaerota bacterium | reverse complement strand
CACCGTCCCGGTGTCGGTCACGCGGAGCTGCTTCATCGCGTCGGCCGTGCGAAGCTTGCGCTCGGTACAGTCCGGCAGCGCAGTCGCGAGGTATGCCTCATCCAGCACGTGAATCTTGTCATGCGTGGTCTTCGTCCGCGAGCCTACCACGTAGCCGCCGAAGTCCGCCGACTTGCGTTTGGCGCCACGGAACTGCGGCGCCGTCTCGTAGTAGTCGCGCAGCATCCACAAGTCCCACCGAGTGTCTCGCTCGAATCGCTCTTTCGCTGTCTGCTCGGCCTCGTCCAGCCGCGCCATGCGCTCCTGCAGAGCGGCCCGTTGTGCCTCAATGGCGGCGGTCTCCGTCTGCAGCCGCGCCTCGGCATTGGCGAGGTGGTCCAGGTGCCAGCCGACCAATTCTCCCTGCCTTACCGGGTCGTCACCGGCTCGGCTCAGAATCGAGTAGCTCATGTGTGTGGCCCTCCTCCTCTGCGATGGTGCCCGGCAACGGCCTGTGTGCTCTCGGCTGTCCGTACTCGCCGATCACGTGCTCGGCGTCCTCGGGGGGTATTGACTGCTCGTCGTCCACGTGCTACCATCTCCTCACTGATTGTGTTCATACGCACCGCCTCCACGTCCGGCCCTCGTTTGCAGCGGGGGCCGGACGCCGTTCTGTTGGCCCTCCTCTCGTCTGTTGTCTTGCAAAGTCCGTCAGAACGCAAAACGGCCTCGGTCGCAGGCGCGTGCTCTGGGGAGAGGTGACGCAGACCGTAGACCGAGGCCGTGCTGAGTATATCACAGGTTGTCAACGCGCTGGCAAACGGTCGTATTGCGCCTCTCCCCAGAGACGTTTCCATACTACCACACAACGACCCGTCCGTCAAGCCGCTATTACTCACCGGTGCGCCTCCTGTCGGCCTCTCGTTGTGCCACATACGCCACGTGCTGCAGCCAGTGGTCGTCGTCGAGCAAGGCGCACAGCCGCCGGATGGCGTAGCACAGCCGCGCCATTGTGGTGCGCTTGCCGAGCTCAACCATCTGCTGGTATACCGGCGGGTCGGGGTTGCGAGCGGGCGCCTTGCGGACGCCATTGGCCCGCTCTTGTTGCAGGCGCTTA
>JALHET010000597.1 GCA_022839525.1 Lentisphaerota bacterium | reverse complement strand
TCTTCGCTGACGAAAAACCAGATTGTCGCGTTTTTCATTGCATTCTCGATATGCATCGTGCTTACGCTTGGGCACCAGTTCGCTATTTTCCTCCCGGCCGCACTCGTTGGTCCGGTCGAGTTCCTGGGTACCGCGTCGCACTTCGAGGCAGTCTCCCGCGGCATCCTCGACTCCCGCGATCTTCTCTATTTCGCGTCGGTGACGGCGATTTTCCTTGCGCTTTCCGTGCGCAATCTAGAAGACAGGAGGACTGCCTGATGCACTCGTTCAAAAAATTTTGGGCCTGGATTGCCGGGCCGAAAAGCGACCTCGTCCTCTTTTTTGTTTTGATTATCCTTGCCAATCTCGTTGGCGCACGCGCCTTCTTCAGGCTCGACCTGACCGAACAGAGCTCGTACTCCCTTTCGCAGGCGAGCCGCGAACTTGTGTCGTCGCTCGAGGAGCCGGTGTCGGTGCGTGTATACTTTACCAAGAACCTGCCGTCGCCGTACAACAGCGTCGAAAGCTATCTTTCGGACCTCTTGTCCGAATACCAGGGCAAGGCGGGCAAGAACCGCTTCAGCTACGAGTTCGTAGACATGGAAGATCCCGAAGCGCGCAGCCAGGCAATGAACTGGGGGCTGCAGAACGTGCAGATCCAGGAAGTAAAGGATACCGAAGTGGGCCTCAAGACTGCCTGGATGGGGCTCGTGATCCTCTACGGCGACGGCGCCGAGGTGATCGACAACCTGACGGGCACCGAAGGACTTGAGTACAAGCTGACCACGACGATCGCGCGCATGATCGCGATGAACGATACGCTCGCCGGACTCGACGGCTCCATCTCGCTGACGCTCTATGCCTCCTCGGCGCTCTCCCGCTTCAATATCGGCGGATTCGCGGAGCTGCCTGCGGAAGTGCAGACTGCCCTCGATACGCTGAACAAGCGTAACCGCAACCGCATTGTGTACAGCAGGATTGATCCTGCGCAGGACGAGATCGAAATGCTTGCGGCGAAATACGGCGTCCAGGTGATCAACTGGTCGGCCGGCCGCGACGGAACAAGCGCTGGCATGGGTACGCTCGGCCTGGTGCTGTCCCGGGGGGAACGCTTTGTCT
>JALHET010000596.1 GCA_022839525.1 Lentisphaerota bacterium | reverse complement strand
CAGGTAGCGGGGCGCACAGCCTGATTCTGGATGATCTGATCTTTCAGCCGCAAACAAGCGCGGTGGTCTGGCGTTCGATCAGCGGGTTGGCGAACGGGGCCGTGTTGACGGATGATTCATCGACCGGATACAGCGCGACGAGCGCGAATTATCTTGAGAGTCATTCCCACCAGCGGTTGGGCGGCGCATTGGAAGTCGCGCCGGGAAAGATTAGCCGCCTGAACTTTTTTATGACCACGCCTGACGGCATGGCGCCGATCGACCTGTGTCTGTCGGTGGCGGTGAAGGTGAGAAAGCGCAGGCGCATCCTATGAGCCTGCACGCGGTAATTCTTTCGGCGCAGGATAAACCGCTGTATTGCGGGAGGGAGGTCAGGCTGGACCGCTGTTCGTGGTCAGCCTGGGGTGGCGCGGAAGCGGCAAGACTGATCTTAGCGTACGATGGGCTGACGCTGGAAGACCGTCAAAATCTGTTGGGCCTGCCGGTGGAGGTCTGTGACCGGGGCGGCCAAGCTGTGTGGTGGGGCTATGTTTCGGCTGTGGGCGGCCAGATGGCTGGGGTCCGGCAAACGCTTGACTTGGAGAGCGTGGCGAATCGAGTCTGCGCGGTGTTTAAAGACCCGAACCAGACCAACGGGTTAATCTGGACGCAGACAGCCTGGGTAGAGGATGCGCAGAGTCAGGCGAGCTATGGTGTGAAAGAGAAGGTGGTCAGGTTGGGGGTGACAAGTCTGGCTCAGGCCCAGCAGGTCAGCGCGCGCTTTTTGCGGGATAACGCCTGGCCGCTGGTGAGAGCGGAGGAAAAGTTGATAACGTTCTCGAAACAGGGCGAGAGGGATGAGTTTCAGGGAATTGAAATCCGCTGTCGAGGATGGTTTCATACGCTTGGCTGGCGTACCTGGTTTAATCAGACAGGAGCGGCAATGACGAGCGATGCGGCGCTTGGTGAGATCTTCGCAGCATGCGGGCAGAAGCTGGGTGGATTGTACCAGGAAGCGGCGAGCGGCGTGACCATCACGCCTTTTACCCCATATCCGGTCGATGGCTTGACTGCGTTCAAAGGGTATCTGAAGCTTGGACAGGCAAATTTGAGGCCGAT
>JALHET010000595.1 GCA_022839525.1 Lentisphaerota bacterium | reverse complement strand
TGACGAGCAGACTCGAAAGACTGCCCGATCGCCCTCGGCAGACCGGCAACGATGCCCGCGAAGATAAGCATCGAGATACCGTTGCCGACACCGCGCTCGGTGATCTGCTCGCCCAGCCACATCATGAACAATGCACCCGCCACGAAGGTGGTGACTGCCACGAAGTGGAAGCCGAAATCAGTCGAGAAAGCGACGCCCTGACTGGCTAGGCCAACAGCCATGCCGATGGCCTGAACCAGTGCTAGGGCTACGGTGCCATAGCGGGTGTACTGGCTGATCTTGCGACGGCCAGCTTCACCTTCCTTCTTCAACTGCTCCAGCTGCGGGCTGATAGCGGTCATGAGCTGCATGATGATCGAAGCCGAGATGTACGGCATGATCCCCAGTGCAAAAATGCTCATGCGCTCCAGCGCGCCGCCGGAAAACATGTTGAACAGGCTAAGAATGGTCCCCTCGTTCTGCCGGAACAGTTCGGCCAGCCGGTCCGGGTTGATACCGGGCACTGGGATGTGCGCGCCGATCCGATAGACGATGATCGCCAGGAACAGGAAACGCAGTCGAGCCCAGAGCTCGGACAATCCGCCATTGCTGAGCGCGGAGAGAGCACCTTGCTTAGCCATTTAGTCCTCGAACTTACCGCCAGCTGCTTCGATGGCCGCACGCGCACCCTTGGTGGCGGCGATGCCCTTCAGGGTGACCGCGCGAGCAACTTCGCCGGACAGCATGACTTTTACACGCTGCACGTTCTGGTTGATCACGTTGGCATCCTTCAGCGCTTGCAGAGTGACGACATCGCCTTCCACCTTGGCCAGCTCGGAGGTGCGCACTTCTGCGCGATCCATGGCCTTCAGGGAAACGAAGCCGAACTTCGGCAGGCGGCGGTGCAGGGGCTGTTGACCACCCTCGAAGCCGGGAGCGATGGTACCGCCGGAGCGAGAGGTCTGACCTTTGTGACCACGGCCACCGGTCTTGCCCAGACCGCTACCGATGCCACGGCCCGGACGGTGCTTCTCGCGACGGGCACCCGGCGCGGAACGCAGATCGTTCAGTTTCATGGATTAACCCTCGACACGCAGAAGGTAGTAAGCCTTGTTGATCAT
>JALHET010000594.1 GCA_022839525.1 Lentisphaerota bacterium | reverse complement strand
CCCGCCGCGTATCTGAATAATTGGGTGGCCGACGTGGCTGATCCCGTCTGGCGGGGGCGCCCGGTTCAGACGCTGGAAAGCGCGCGAGGGATCTCTGGGACGTTCGACTTTGCGGTGGATGACCGGCGCGGTCTGGAGTGGACGACGGCGGGATGGTTCGCGCAAAGCGCGGTCCGTTACAGTGGCCCCATGGCGCTCCAGAGCGGAGACATCGTCAACGGGCAAACCTCTACCGTTCAGACCATTGTCAAGAACGCCGGGACGCTCACGTTCCGTTACCGGGTTTCATCTGAAGAGGACTACGATTTTCTGAATGTTTATTTGGACGATGTTCTTGTGCTGCAGGAGTCGGGCATACGAGCAGAATGGATGGAGAAGCGGATCGTTGTCCGCGGGATTGGCAAACATAAAATCCGATGGGACTATGTGAAAGATGACAGCTACAGCGAGGGCGCGGACTGCGCGTGGGTTGACGCGGTGGTGTGGGAACCGGGGACGGCGTCAACCGAAGTGCCGGTGCCGTACGCGTGGCTCGACGGTTTTGGACTTTCGGCGGGGGGCGACTACGAAGCGGTGGCGCTTGCAGACACGGATGGCGACGGATATCCCGCATGGGCGGAATATGTTGCGGGCACCGACCCGACTGACGATGCGTCCGTATTGAGGGCTCTAATCTCGGTGCAGGACGGGATGCCGTCTGTGACATGGGAACCCGATCTGAGGCCCTCGCGCGCCTACACCGTCGAGGGCAAGGCGTTATTGACGGGGAACTGGCAGTCACCTGCCAACGCCACACACCGCTTCTTCCGGGTGAAAGTGTCGATGGGCATCCCCTGACGCGGTCGCCATTTCAGCTTCCTTGCCTTTCGCCACGCTTCCCCGCCGCGCTTCACCTCCGGCACGTTCGGCTTCACCCTCGCAGGCAACCCGAACATCCCCGTACGCATCGAAGCCTGCGATAACCTCGCAGCCCCCTCCTGGTCTACCCACACCGACACCAAACTCAACGCCTCCGGCACCCTCGACTTCTCCGACCCCGACGCATCAGTTCATCCCTCCCGCTTCTACCGTATCACCTTCCCACAGTAGCTTGAACTTTG
>JALHET010000593.1 GCA_022839525.1 Lentisphaerota bacterium | reverse complement strand
AAACTGCCGGCGGGCGGTTTTGGTTCGGGCGGCCAGCAGGTTGGGGAAAATATCTCCCGCAGCTTCGAAAATACCCAGCCGTGCAGCCGCCGATGAGGCCACCTGCTTGAGCCGCTCGCTCCGGTTTTCCCGAAGAAAAGCGAGCACATGCCCAATAGATTCTTCGTCTCCGATATCGGCAAGCGCCTCGACGCAGGCTTTCTGAAGCTCTTCGTTCGGTTCCCACAGGCAGCCCACCAGTGCGCCGACCGCGCGGCGGTCTCCGAGTTTCCCCAGGGCGCGCGCGGCGGAAATCCTGATGTCGGAATCCGGATCCAGCAGCCGCAGGATAAGCGCTTCGGCGGAATGAGGCGACGGGATGCGGCCGAGCGCGCGGGCGGCTTCTTCCTGGACGGCGGTGTCCGGATCATCGAGCTTTTCGATAATGTCGCGGATAGCGAGTTCGGCCGACTTTCCGTCGAAGGTACGCAGAATATCGGTTTTGGTTTCGGCAGAACCGGAGCGTCCGAGCGAATCAAGGTTTTGGAACGTCCGGATGATTTGCGGATTCGTAATCTGGCTGATTACAAAGCCGAAGGGCTTTTCCGAACCTTCATTGACGCGGCTTACCAGGAAGGCGCACAGTACGCATAACACAATCGAGGCGAGCTGGATAACGTGAAAATTGGCGAAGGTAACCGGCCCGAGGACAACCGAGAATCCCGCGAGGGCGTCCGACAAAAGTCCCCCGACAAGCGAACCGGGCGCGGAAACGAGACCGACGATTGCGAGATACCAAGCGACATAGGCTACCCGGTTTTTTTCCGGGGCGAGCGAAAGCATCATCTGGTTCGAACCTTCCCAGAAAGCTGGAGACAGAATACCCGAAACCACGGCGATCAGCGGTAAAATGATAAAGTAGTTTCCGGGCGTCAGCACGAGGTAACCGGTCCATCCGATAACAAGGAGCGTACCGGCAATGACAACGGGCTTTCGGCCCCAGCGATCCATGATGGTTCCCCAGAACGGGGCGCACAGCACCCACAAAAACTGCGAAAGCATCTGCATAATGCCGAGCCAGGTGTTCGGCGCCCCGATCCTGTCCGGATTGACAATCCAGGG
>JALHET010000592.1 GCA_022839525.1 Lentisphaerota bacterium | reverse complement strand
TTGAAATCGTCAGCGACCTCTTTTTGAAGCTTTAACACCGGTCGCACCCCGTGCGGGTGCGTGGATTGAAATGTTACTCCAAGATAAAGCACAAGTTCTGCGAAAAAGTCGCACCCCGTGCGGGTGCGTGGATTGAAATTAAATGTTCCAATCATTTGGTTAACTGTTGGCGTTGTCGCACCCCGTGCGGGTGCGTGGATTGAAATTGTTTTGTCTTTATATCCTAAGCAGTTTTTGCCAAGTCGCACCCCGTGCGGGTGCGTGGATTGAAATGGGGGATTTTTTGTATTAAAAGAAAGGAAGGATACGTCGCACCCCGTGCGGGTGCGTGGATTGAAATCTTTGGTCCCGGACCGCCGGTGCATGGGTAAGCCGTCGCACCCCGTGCGGGTGCGTGGATTGAAATCCTGTAATTAGCGTTAGTAAAGTATAAAGGCAAGGTCGCACCCCGTGCGGGTGCGTGGATTGAAATAATAGGTGGCGGCAAATACTTCATGCCTGCCACCCGTCGCACCCCGTGCGGGTGCGTGGATTGAAATAGCCCTCCTTGGTTGTACTTAGCGGCTCTGTATTGTCGCACCCCGTGCGGGTGCGTGGATTGAAATTACTTTCGTTGCCTTATGTGCAAAGAAAAAGCCTGTCGCACCCCGTGCGGGTGCGTGGATTGAAATCTTAATAGCATCTTCTACCTTTGATTCCCGCACCCGTCGCACCCCGTGCGGGTGCGTGGATTGAAATTGCCGGGCTTGGTTGCGGGTTGTACACATATATATGTCGCACCCCGTGCGGGTGCGTGGATTGAAATATTTGTAAACCCTCCTTAAATTTGGCTTATGCCTGTCGCACCCCGTGCGGGTGCGTGGATTGAAATCTCGCTCATGATATCACCTCCGGTTATATGATATGTCGCACCCCGTGCGGGTGCGTGGATTGAAATGCTGGAATAGCGATCCCATATAGTATAGTCAGTGTCGCACCCCGTGCGGGTGCGTGGATTGAAATTGGCCTTAGCTCTTTTTATTGTGTCAGAATAACCGTCGCACCCCGTGCGGGTGCGTGGATTGAAATCTCGCTCATGATATCACCTCCGGTTATATGATAT
>JALHET010000120.1 GCA_022839525.1 Lentisphaerota bacterium | reverse complement strand
TCGTCGTCGCCGTAGTAGAGGTCTTTCATCCGGTCATAGAACCGGCGCTGCACCTTCAGACGTTCGTACCGGTCGCGCGGCGCCTTCCCGAGGAAGTCCATGACCTCGCGTCGGCGGGTCGCGTCGGCGATCTGCGGTGCCCGCGCATAGGTGAGCGGCACAGTGTTGTCCCACTCGATGTGCGACCAGCAGCAGAGCAGATTCGTGTGCGCCGCCTTCCAGCGTTTCCACTCTTCGTGGTCGAGGTCAATCTTTCCGCCGTAGGTCGTGACGTGGCGCTTGCTGCCGAAGCCGACGATGAGCGGAAGGTGCGGCTTAGGATTGCCGTTTATGATTTCCGCATCCGGCTCTCCGGGCAGGAAGTTCTCCGCGAGCGTCCGCCAGGTCGCGAGTCCAGACTCCGCCGGTGGCGGCTTGCGCTGCGCGTGATAGACCGGCACCGCTTCGCGGAACACCGGAAGCGCGTTCAACTCGGGGTTGTCAAACCTCACCTGTTGCGCACCCACGGCCCATCCCGCCCCAGCCGCGTGGTCGTAATGCGGATAGAGCGCGGTGTAGTACCAGGCCGGCTCCGATGCCCACAGGGAGAGCGCAACTCCGGCAACTGCAAGTGAACTCATTTCGTGTAACATTGTTCCCCTCCTTTTGCAAAGTCGTTCTACATACAACCGCGTGCCGGTAAACAACGTGGTGGTCACGAATCCGCCTTCGTCGCCTTCATGGCCGCTTTGACCAGATCAATCGCTTCGCCATCCTTCTGGCGGTAGGCTTAACCTGAGGCAGGTTCGGCACACATGATTAGGCATCTATGATGCACGGGGGGCGAAAAGAGTCAATCAAAAACCCCGAAAACTCAACGTTCTCGGGGTTTTTTCTTAACCATAAAATGGAGCGGGCGATGGGAATCGAACCCACGTAAGAAGCTTGGGAAGCTCCTATTCTGCCATTGAATTACGCCCGCGTGAAAAGCAGAAAAAGTAACGTTATTAATGTATCAAAAACGGGTACGGCGTCAAAGACGATTTTTCCAAAAAACAGCGTCCGCCGCGTGATCGTCAGGCGTTTGCTTTCAGGCGCCTGATCTCGTCCAGCGAATGGTTCATGTGGTCGCGCTCATCCAGCCCCACGCGCCGCACGAGATCCGCCAGCGTCTTCTGCCGCGGGTAGTGCGCGAACCAGGGCGAGTCCACCGGCTCGTTCTCAAACTCCGGGTGCTCCTGAGCGAACAGCATGTACTCGTGCTCCGCGTGCGATTCGAAGGCCGCGTTCATGGCGAACAACCACTCCGGTTTGATCCGGTACATGATGCGCGTCATGTAAAAGTAAACGAGCGTCATGTGGCGCGGCAGCAGGAAATGCCTGAACCACGAGAGCCTGATCCCTTTCTGGTGGCAGAGGTCCATCCACAGCAGCATGTGCCACTGCTCGTTATCCTGCGACTCGCGCCCCATTCGGATGTGCCGCAGCGCCACCTCGATTTTTTCGCGCGGCACCGGTTTCGTGCCGCAATGCCATTTCGACAGCAGCGCGTAGGCGCCGTTCTCCCACGCCCAGTAGGGATACCGGGCCAGGATTTCCAGCACCATGACCTTGGGAAGCGACCTCCCTTTGCCGTAGAGGATGTCGAACGTCAGGAACATCCCTTTCAGCGCCAGATTCGCCGGCAGTTTTGGCGTGGCCAGCGTCCGGGCCTGCTCCGCCTTGAGATCCAGTTCCTTGCCCATCGTATACACGTCTTCCGTCACAGGCCGCCTCCTCGTCCATAAGTTGAATGTTGAGCGTTGGGCGTTGAGCGTTTGAACGCTCAACCCACCGTTCAAGAAATTGCATTCTCCGTTTATTCCCGCTCTGCGGGCGGAGGGCTTGTCCTTATTTTCCGATGTTCTCCACCGACCAGCCCCGCCGGTAGCCCGGCGCGATCAGGCGTCCCGCCTCTGCATTGTTCGTGAAACGCCCCTTGGGGCTGCTCCACTCCAGGCGTCCCGGCACCCGCTGCGCGGCGCAACCCGCCAGAACGGTTTCCGTCAGCGGGGCGGCATGGGGCAAGTCCGAAAACGGACGGTTCCCGCTCCGCACCGCATCGAGAAACTCCTGCTGCTGGCTTTTCACGCGCGGGAAGACCAGGGGGGCCGCCTCACACGCCTCATGTTTCTCGAAGTCCCTGACGCGTTCCTCCCCCTGCACCGCAAGGTAGTGGCGCGTACCGAACCCATCCGCGACAAACCACGCGCCTTTCTTGCCGACCAGCAGACAGCCCGCGTCCGGAACCCGCCCGAAGGCCGCTGTCACCTGCGGCATCACCTCCGGACCGGGCTTGGTGCCGCCGTCGTACCAGACCGCCGTCAACCGGGTTTTCCGCTTGTGTGGCGCGAACTCGAACCGGACCGTGCTGGCCTTCGCATACGTTTCCGCGAAACGCTCTGTGATCCCGTCCTCCTCAACCGCGACGGGAGCCTCCAGCGCCAGAGCGCGGAACGGCAGGTTCAGCAGGTGGCTTCCCGCGTCCCCCAACGCGCCCGTACCGAAATCGTGCCAGCCGCGCCAGTTGAACCGGTGGTACACCTTGTTCTTGAAAGGCCGCGCCGGCGCGCCGCCCAGCCACAGGTCCCAGTCCAGTCCGGCCGGCACCGGGTCGCTGCCGTCGGGACGGTTGATCCCTTGCGGCCAGACGGGCCGGTTCGTCCAAACGTGGATTTCGTCCACTTCGCCGATCACCCCGGCGGTCAGGACTTCCAGCGCCCGGCGGAACTCCGCCTTTGCGCTCCCCTGGTTCCCCAACTGTACCGTCACGTTGTGCCGCCGCGCCTGTTCCCGCAACACCCGCACCTCGCCGAGCGTCCGCGCCAGCGGCGGCTCGATGTACACGTGGCAGCCGCGCGCCATCGCCCACGCGGCCTGCACCGCGTGCCCGTGGTCGGGCGTGGCGATGAAAACCGCATCCACACCTTTCTCGGCGTCCAGCAGCACCCGGAAATCCTTGTAAAGCCTCACCGCAGGATACTGCCGCGACACCTGTTCGCGCCCGGCGAGCAGCACGCCCTCATCCACGTCGCACAACGCCACGAGTTCCTCGCCCGCCCCGCACACCGCCCGCACATCCGCCTGCCCGCAGCCGCCCACACCGATCACGGCCACCTTCAGCCGTTCCACCGCATCTTTACGGCGCGCCCCGCCGTGCGCAAGCCCCAGGCAGCCACCCGACAACGCCGCGCCTGCGCCCAGCACCGCCGCCCTCAAAAATTCTCTCCGTGCCTGCCTCATCGTGTTCTCCCCGTCGGCGACTTCAACGTTCGGCGTTCGATGTTCGGCTCGGCAAAAAGGTTCGGTCAGGCATAAACAACTCTAATTCTTGGCCGTTGATAACGTTCAACGCTCAACGTTCAACTCTCAAGTAAAACCCCGAGACAACGTTCAACGTTTAGGCCTCACATACAGCCTATCGGGGGGGTGGAATTCATTCACAAACTCCCCCGCTTGAACGTTGAGCGTTGAACGTTGAGCGTTCTTCCTTATTTTAAATGTTACTTCGTCTTGATGCCCGTTCCAGCGGCCTGGTCGATATACAGACCGATGAAGAAGAACGGGAAGCCCAGATACATCTCTTTGGGCGGCTGCGCATTGATCACCGCATTCGCACCGCCTGCCTTAGCGTCTTTGGCGATCTGGGTCATCTGCTGGGTGTTATCCTGTTTCGGATAGAGTTCAAGCAGCTTCAGGCCGGGAATACCGACAGCGATGCCGATTTCCGTGCTCGTGTGGTAGCCGGTCGCCTTGTAGTCCGCGAACGTTCCGTCGCCGGTCGTCACATTGAGCACCTGCGCGTCGGCGGCGGCCTTTGTCAGGTCAACCTTGCCCGGGATGTTCAGGCAGCCCGTCAACGCGACCGCCAACACCAAACCCATCGCCATCTGGACGATTCTTGTCATGTGTGTGTTTCCTTTCTGTGTATTGTTGTGCTGATCTGGCATCGTCCCTGGCACCCGCCACGGCGTAAAGCCAGATGAGCACGGTTATTTTTTACACCAAACAGAACCATGAAGGCAAGCGCGGAACATGAGAACGCTCAACTTTCAACGCTCAACGTTCAAGTAGACACCCAAAATTCCCTTAGTGTCCTCGATACCTTCGCGTGAGAAAAAACCGGGCCAGCATGACACTTGAAACCACCTGCCTCTGGGCGCAGCCAAAATACCGCGTGACAGGCATTTTGCAATATGCCACAATAATAATCAGTGATTTGTGTTTGGAACTGCATGATAAGGAGCAATAATGGCCTATACAGAAGTGACGCGGACTGGATACGGAGACCGTCTGAAGAGGGCGCTGGGTGGCGTGGTCGGCGGGTTTGTCATGTTTATCGGAGGCACGGCGCTGCTGTTCTGGAATGAAGGGAACTTCGTCAAAACCAAGAAAGCGCTCGGCGAGGCGCAGGGAGCCGTTGTGCCGGTCGAGCAGGTCGCCACGCTTGATCCCGCTCTCGAAGGCAAGCTGATCCACGCCACTGCCCGCGCGGAAACGCAGGACGTTCTGGAAGATGCCGAATTCGGCGTGAAACAGACGGCGATCCAGCTCCGCCGCAGCGTGGAGTACTACCAGTGGGTCGAAGAGTCCCGCACCGAAACCCGCGACAGGATGGGCGGCGGCGAGGAGCGGGTGACCACCTACACGTACAAAAAGGGGTGGCGATCCAAGCCGGTGGATTCGGGCGCGTTCCGTGATCCCGAATACCAGAACCGCAACACCGTCTGGATGACGTTTGACGCGCAGACGTCCTACGCGAAGAACGTCTCATTCGGCGCTTACACGCTGCCTCAGTTCTTTGTGGAGGACATCGGTCAGGCAGAGCACGCGAATGTCAACCCCGCGCCCGGGCAGATTCAGGCGTGGACAAAGAGCATGTCCGCGCATCCGCGCTTCCCTCGCGCCCTGAGTTCGACGAATACGCCGCCGGTTCACGTCAGCGGAAACACCGTGTACTTCGGGCGCTCGCCCGGTGCGCCGGCAATCGGCGATCTCCGCGTGTCGTTTGCCTGGGTGCCGCCGCATGACGTTTCCATCATCGGCAAGGTCTCCGGCAAGACGTTCGTGAAATTCGTGGCGAAAAATGGCAAGACCGTCTCGCGTCTGGATGACGGGGTCCGGAGTGCGGAGGAGATGTTCGCCAGTGCAGCCAAGGAGAACGCCATGCTGACGTGGATCCTGCGGCTCGTCGGCGTGCTGTGTGTGTGCATCGGCCTGAAGTCGATCTTCGGCATCTTGGAGGCGATCGCCAAGGTCATCCCGATTTTAGGCAGCATCGTCGGTGCGGGCGTCGGCCTGGTCTGCACCCTCTTCGGATTGGCCTGGTCGCTCCTGTGGATCGCGATCGCCTGGCTCGCCTACCGTCCGCTGATCGGCATCCCGCTGCTGGTCGCGTCTGTCGGCTGCGTTGTCTGGCTCAAAACCAAGGCCAAGAACGCTAAACCAGCGGAGGCCGCTTCGTAAGTCTGAAATGGTTTGGAGTGCGGCGGCAAGCGGTGCCGCGCCCCGCGCGTGACGCGGTTCTTGTCACCGCACTCCAAAATGCGCTCGACTTGCATATCCCTGCCGCCAACCACTCACATCCCATTTCTGTTTGAAACGTTGTCAAAATCAAAAAAACCAAAAAAGGAGTATCTCACGATGAAAACCTCTCGTCTTTTTGTTTCCGCCGCCGCGTTCATTCTGTCCGCGTCGACGGTCGTTCACGCCGCGACCCTGCACGTCTCCGCCGCAACCGGCGGCAGTGTGCGCAAAGCGGACGGCAGCAAGGAAAAGCCGTGGCGCGACCTGCAGGCCGCGCTGGACAAGGCGCAGGCGGGCGACACGATCCTTGTCGCCGCGGGCAATTACCTCGGCACCAGTGACCAAGGATTTCTGAAAATGACCATCCCGGTCAACATCATGGGCGGTTATACGGACGACTTCGCAAGCCGCGACGTGCTCAAGAACCTCACCATGGTGCAGCCCACCACCGCGCAAAACGGCACCTCGCGCTCGTTTGCCCTGCTGTCTATCGGCGACCCCAACAAACCCCGTTCCTTCAACGCCGGTGACGGCGGCGTCACCATTGACGGCATTGTCTTCGACCGCGGGTTCTCGAACGGCTACCACCCGACGAAGGGCAAGCCCAAGGATGTCGAAACGGGAATGCTTGTCAATCCTCCGGGCCAGGGCATCAACGGTGATGCGAAGAACGTGGCGACGGTCGCCCAGCCGCTCATCTACTTCGGCAATGGGTTTGGCAACGTGACGATCCGCAACTGCACGTTCGCCAATGGCGGCAACTACGCGATCCGCGGCTCATGGAGCCAAGGCAAGGTCGTCATTGAGAACAACGTG
>JALHET010000591.1 GCA_022839525.1 Lentisphaerota bacterium | reverse complement strand
GGGTATGGCGACGAAAAGCATAAGCCCCCAATATCCGTATTTTTCGACGCTTGCGTGCACTTTGTTGCGGGTGCGCTCGACTACATGGTCGAACAGGGATCGATACCAGCCGAGCCGGTAAAACAACTTGTGGAAGGTTTCCAGGAATATGAATGCGACAGGCGCGACCAGCGCGTTGCACGCAAAGGCAATCGCGGCAGCTGCCGGCAGGGGGATTCCGTTCGCGACGGCATACGGTATGGCGCCGCGAAGTTCGGAAATGGGCAAAAAGGACAGGAAAACAGTTAGTACATACGGATTAATTGTCATATTTCCGGAGTATAAAGGGTGTCGGAACGAGGGACAAGAGGGTTCACCCCGCTGCACGCCGGGGCTTGCAGGACGCCGGCGGGCGGCCGCACACACGCAAGGAGGCGCGCACTCGCAGGCGCGCCGCGCTACACCCTGGTCAGACGGTAGGCGCGGGTACCCAGTCCGAGAGCAGCCGCGTGGTCCAGTCCGGCGGACCAGTCGGTATCCGGATGTATATGACCGAACTTTTCGCCGGTGCCGGAATACTGCTTGTCAGTCAGGGCTGTACCGTTGATCGGGGGTGCGGCGTTGACTGCGTCGACGCAAGCCTGGTCAAGGGCAACCGGATCGGTGCTTGCAAAAAAGCCGATGTCGGCAACAAGCGGCGCGTCGTTGTTCGCCCAGCAGTCGCAGTTCGGCGAGACGTTCATTACAAAACTGATATGGAAGGCAGGCTTGCCGTGCAGAATCGCCTCCGTATATTCAGCAATCCGCTCGCTGCACACACGGCTCGCCGTACCCTCGCTTGCATGGGCTGCGCCGAACTGGCACACGGCCACGCACTGGCAGCAGCCGACGCATTTCGAATGGTCGATGACAGCACGACGCTGGCTGTCCAGCGTAATCGCTCCGTGGGCGCAATTCTTGACGCACACACCGCAGCCCGTGCATTTTTCGCGCAGAATGTTCGGGTGCGAAACCTCGTGCAAAAACTGCTTGCCTGCGCGGCTCGCACAGCCCATGCCGAGATTCTTGAGCGCCCCGCCGAAACCGGTCAGCTCGTGGCCCTTAAAATGGTTCAGCGTAACAAT
>JALHET010000590.1 GCA_022839525.1 Lentisphaerota bacterium | reverse complement strand
TCTGCCGCCACAGCGCGGTTGTGAAACCTTCTTTCGTCTGTGCGGCTTCGGCTTGGATGGTCTGTTCGTCCGGTTCTCCGGCCTCGGGGAAGAAGGCGTTGGCACCGCTGAACAGGCCGACAAGATTGGAGACGTTGACGGCAATACTCTTGACGTTCTCACGCCCGATCGTCGCCAACGCGACAACGGCCGCGACCTGACCCAAGCGGGGCAGGCTGACTTGCCCGTAGTGATACAGGGACGAGCCGGGAACGGGAAACCGCTGCATCACGCCGTGCTGTGTGCACGGCAAGTCTACCCCCAGCCAGATCTGCTCGGCTAATTCTTCGGGCGTGTGCTCCGGTCCCAGTGGCTCGCACATGTTGTACCATTCGAGACCGGCTTCAAGGATGCGCTCGATGGTCGTCCTGCGGGCGGCGGGTGTCATGCAGGAATCGATGCCTTCGCGAATACGACAGACGTGGTACGCTCCGGTCACACCCGCCGCGCGAAACTCTTGCAGTTGCGACGCCGTGACATCACCAACATTTGCCAGGATCTCCAGTTGCGCGGGGATCAGGCGACGCAACTCCGAGCACAGGTCGCGAAACCACTCGAACCCAAAGCGGTGCATCGTCATCAGAAAGACACCCTGAGCGCCGCCGCGGGCGAACCGTTCGCACCGTGCAACAATCTCTTCGGTCGGTAGAAGCGCGGCTTGGACCGACGTGTGCGACTTGGCAAAAAAGCAAAAGGCGCAATCGCCTTCGCATGGAGCCATGTCCACGCCGATCTGGCCAAGCAGCAAGCCGCTGTTTGCGAAGCGGCGTCGGCTCACGATGTTAGCCGTCGCACGTAACAGGGATGCCTCCAGCGAGTTCTCCGGCAGGTGAAGCAGTTGAACGGCCTCAGCCTTCGTGATGGGCCGTCCATGGGTTGCATCTTCAAGGATGTGTTGCACATGTGTGTCTGGTTTCATCTCTCTTCCTTTAACGTTAATCCGCTCTCTCCTCATCCTCAACCCCGGCCTCCTCGCGAGGGATGCGGGCAGTCTTGTATTTTGCGCGGGTCAGGCTGTCTTGCGCCGTCAGGCTGAGGGGATCCGTGAAGTCGGCCTTGTCAATTTTG
>JALHET010000589.1 GCA_022839525.1 Lentisphaerota bacterium | reverse complement strand
TGTGGGTGGCTTTCATGCCGTTTTTCGCTGCCTCTTTGTGGCACGCGGTTTCGCGCTTGTGGCGACTTGCGGTTTCTCTTGGGCAGCGGCGGTTTCGGGCGGTTTCTCCGGTGCTTTGGGTGTCAGCGCGTGCATACTGTTGGCCTTGGCCGATTTCTGGATGATCGTGTGATGAATCGGTTTCAACAGGCTCATCTGTTCGAGTGTGAAGTAGCCGCGTTGTACGCGGTCTGTGCCTTGGATTATTGCTGTTACTTGCATGGTGTTGTTCCTTTTTGTTTTGTTGGGCGGGCAATCCCCGCCGACAAGAGAAAGGCGGCGGGGGTTGCCCAAAACTGCCTAGTGTGAGAAGCCCCTCGTTTTTTCGCGCCCGGCCTGTTGCAGGATCATATCCGCCCCGGCTTGGTTGATCTGCGCCACGAGGTCGTCACGTTTGAATGTGATGTGGACGTTTCCGTTTCCGAACGGCTTTGCCGTCAGGTAGGCGTCCTCGTAGATGCGGTTTTGCGCCCAGTCGAAGTCCCAGGCGGACGAGTATGATCCGGCGAGTTTGCGGTCGTCCTCCCTTTCGGCCTTGCTCTTGCGCACGCCTTTCCCGTCCAGCATGGACAGCGCGTTGCCGAGGGCGTCGACATGCGCCCGTCTGTCGTATTCAACTTCGTGCCCTTCGCTGTAGCGCATCCTCGCCACGCGGCAGACGACCACTTTCTTGTTGATTTTGAACTCGTCGCTGGTCTTGCAGCCTGTCCATGTCCGGCTTGGTGTGAGCCATTTGAAGACTTCTTGCAGGGCTTCTTTGATCAGGTTCGGAATGTTCGCGCACGTTTGCTCAAAGAAGCCGAAGACGTTGACTTCAGTGAATGGCGGCAGGGGCGGCTGGTGGCCGTAGCCCCGCCTGTTCTCGAATAGTTGGTCGTCGAGTTTCTTTCTGGCTCCGACGCTAAGGATCTCGCGCAGGTGAAGGTCGTCGATGAACTTCGCCACGCGGACAAGCCACTCGCCGCAGTCTTCCGAGACCAGGATATCCTGGTGGCGGAGCTCCAGCACCTGGTCGGTCTCGACGAGTTCCCGGCCGTAGATGTCGTGGGTGTAGCCGAGTTCGCGGAG
>JALHET010000588.1 GCA_022839525.1 Lentisphaerota bacterium | reverse complement strand
GCGAACAGACACTCAACCAGATGCTCGTTGAAATGGACGGCTTCGAGACGAAAGACGGCGTTATCATTCTTGCGGCGACGAACCGCCCCGACGTCCTCGATCCTGCGCTCCTCAGGCCCGGCCGCTTCGACCGGCAGGTAGTCGTGGCGATGCCCGACATCAAGGAACGCGAGGCGATTCTCCGCATTCATGCGCAGAAAATTCCGCTTGACGAGAGTGTCGATCTGCAGCATTTTGCCCGCGCAACGAGCGGCATGAGCGGTGCCGACCTTGCGAATCTTGTCAATGAAGCAGCCCTGTTTGCAGCCCGCAAGGACCGCCAGAAAGTGGAGAGCGGAGATTTCGAGGAAGCACGCGACAAGCTGCTGATGGGCATTGCCCGCCATTCGATGGTTATGCCCGAGAAAGACCGCCGCATGACTGCTGTCCATGAATCCGGCCATGCGCTTTTGCACTACTATCTTAAAAACGCCGACCCGCTCCATAAAGTAACCATTGTGCCCCGCGGACAGGCTCTCGGCCTTGCGGTGTCGCTTCCCGAAACCGATTCCTATTCGCGCACCAAGGGCTGGCTTTCCGACCGGATATGCATCTGCTACGGCGGTTTCGTTGCCGAAACACTGGTGTACGGCGAGACGACGACCGGCACCCGAGCCGATCTTCAGACTGCGACCGACATTGCCCGCCGTATGGTTTGCGAGTTTGGCATGTCGCCCGAAATCGGCCCCGTTGCCTGGGGGCAGGAAGACGAGCCTGTATTCATCGGAAAGGAAATTGCCCGGAAAAAAGACTTTTCGGAGGAAACCGCACGGACAATCGATGCAGCGGTGAAATCGATACTCGACCAGAGTCGCGCTCTCGCCGAGTCCGTTATTCGATCTCACCGCGAAGAGCTTGACCGTCTTTCCGAAGAGTTGCTTCTTCGTGAAACGCTCGAGGACTCCGAAGTGCGCAAGCTGCTCGGTCTGCCCGAGAAAAACGGAGGAGCTGCTGAATGAACCGAAGGCCTGGAATACTTGCGGACAGGAAAGTCGCATGTTGGGCGCTGTTCGCTCTGTGTACCGGAATTATGTGCGGGGCGGTAACTGCTTCCGAACAGGTACAGTCGGTC
>JALHET010000587.1 GCA_022839525.1 Lentisphaerota bacterium | reverse complement strand
GGGGGTGTTTCTAAGAGTTGGTCAGACAAGTGGGTCAAATATCAGTATTCCCCGCTCACGCGGGGGTGTTTCTCTCAGCTTGATCTTTTTGGTGAGCCTAGCGAGGTATTCCCCGCTCACGCGGGGGTGTTTCCATTGCACCGTCTTATGACTTTATCAAGGCTTTGTATTCCCCGCTCACGCGGGGGTGTTTCTACCGTGTACACAATCAAGGCTTTTAGAAAACTGTATTCCCCGCTCACGCGGGGGTGTTTCCATGGCGAGTTTTGGGTAGGGGCACCAAGGTTTGTATTCCCCGCTCACGCGGGGGTGTTTCCAAAGAATTGTTCACGGTTGCGGATGGGATTTTGTATTCCCCGCTCACGCGGGGGTGTTTCTGATCATGACGCGTTGGAGGTTTTCGACTGGGCGTATTCCCCGCTCACGCGGGGGTGTTTCTGACCCCCGTCACATTCGTTCCATTTCACAAGGGTATTCCCCGCTCACGCGGGGGTGTTTCTGAGAGCGTTCGAATTGCTGTGATTTCTCCGGGGTATTCCCCGCTCACGCGGGGGTGTTTCTCTCATAAGGGTTATCCAAGAAGATGTTGTCTAGTATTCCCCGCTCACGCGGGGGTGTTTCTGTACAGTCTGTTCCGCATCCTTTACCGTTGCAGTATTCCCCGCTCACGCGGGGGTGTTTCCGATTGTTGCAAATTCATCAGGTTTGGCATTAGGTATTCCCCGCTCACGCGGGGGTGTTTCTAGCTTTTTTGATCGTGGGGGTGTAGAATGGTAGTATTCCCCGCTCACGCGGGGGTGTTTCTTACACATTTAAGAATGAAGCGGCCAGTAAAGAGTATTCCCCGCTCACGCGGGGGTGTTTCCTGTTTACAGCGATGTTGTATCACCTAGAAAATGTATTCCCCGCTCACGCGGGGGTGTTTCCGTGTTTGAAAGTGTATATTTTCATCGGTCGAGGTATTCCCCGCTCACGCGGGGGTGTTTCCAATAGCGATAATGTTCACTACTGGTAGTTTTGGTATTCCCCGCTCACGCGGGGGTGTTTCTCTCTTGGGAGCAACCGAGCCTTGGATTGACTAGTATTCCCCGCTCACGCGGGGGTGTTTCCC
>JALHET010000586.1 GCA_022839525.1 Lentisphaerota bacterium | reverse complement strand
GAACCGGAGGAAGACGGAGACGTCGGTTTCGATGGAGCGGGCGTGCTCGAGGTAGGGGTTGCCTTCCAGTTTGACGCCGGGGTTTTTGATGACGGTGTCGGCGTTCTGGAAGTCGACAAGCTCGTGCTTCCCGAGTACGTAGCGGATGCCCGGAAGGTCTGCAAGGGCGCGCAGGGAGGGTTCGAGTTCCTGTTCGGTTTTTTTGTCGGTGACGGTGACAAGCGCTCCCCGGGAGGCGAAGAAGCGGGCGGTAGCCAGTCCGCCGCCGTTGAGGCCGAGGCCCATGACGGTTACTTTGAGTCCGGCGATGTCTTTCTGGCTGGTGAAGGGCGGGTTGTTAAAATTCAACGGTATACTCCTTTTGTTCCCGTTCGTTCAGGTAGGGTTTGACGGTCAGAGCGTTCCACCGAAAGCCGAGTTCGGCCGGAACGGTGCGTTTGATGTCCCGGTAGAGCGGCAGCAGTTCGGAAAAGGCTGCGTTCTGGAGATCTTCGAGTATGTCGTCGAGCCTCGGGCGGACAAGCTCGGTCATGCGCGCGAGGAGGACGGGATCCTCGATCCCCCAGGCGTTCATGCTGATGCAGTGCTGCTTGCAGGTGAACGGGTAGTAGGGATGGTTCCTCTTGCCTTCGGGCAGAATGAGCTTGCTGAAGAACTTGTTGATGTCCGAGTCCATCCAGATGCCGTGCAGCATGTAGCCCTGGCCCGACTCCCCTTTCCAGGTGAACGGGATCGTCTGGTCGAGCGTGAGAACGTTCTGTCCCGGTTCGAAGTCCTTGAGCGGGTAGTAGTCGGTTTCAAAGTAGAGCCGGTTCGTCCGGTAGGCATGCGTATGCGTATTCGTTCCCTGCTCCAGAATTTCGCTTTCGAGCGGCCGGCAGGCGAGGTCGATGAGGACCACCTTGAGATAGACGCGGTCGGCGCTGGGGACGATGCGGTAGAACGAAGGCGTGTGTATCGAAAAGGGATCGAAGAACCAGTTCATGCCCGACAGCAGTTCGGGTACGAGGGTTGCGATGCGTTCGGCGAGGGTTTGGATGACGGCGGTATATCCCTGCGGCGGATTCGGGTTTTCTATGTCGTGATGGACGGGGAGCGAAGGTACGGTGATCG
>JALHET010000585.1 GCA_022839525.1 Lentisphaerota bacterium | reverse complement strand
GGTACAGTTGTCGCCGTAATGACCGTCTTCAGCCGTCTCGGAATCGATTTTACCGCAGTGCTCGGGGCTGCGGGAATCGTGGGTGTCGCCGCCGGCTTCGCGGCGCAAACTTCGGTATCGAACATTATTTCCGGCTTTTTCGTGATGACCGAACGCGCATTCCGCATCGGAGACACCCTGAAGATCGATGCCGCATCCGGCGTGGTGGAAAGCTTCAGCCTTCTTTCGATCAAGCTCAGAACGCCGGATAATCAGCTCATCCGCATCCCGAACGAAACCATCATCAAGGCGAATCTGGTGAATATGTCGCACTTCGAGAACCGGCGCTGCGATATGCGCTTCGGCGTCTCGTACGGCACAGACTTGCGCGCGGTCCGCGAAGCCCTTCTCGGCATTGCCGCCGAAAACGAGTTCGCCCTGAAGGACAGCGAACCGGTTATCGTCTTCGATTCCTTCACGCCCTCATCGATAGAGATTCTGTTCGGCGTATGGGGTAAAAAAGAGCAATTTCTCGATCTCAAGAACTCCCTCATGATCGAAGTGTCCGAACGCTTCCGCAGGGATGGAATCGAGATACCGCAAGCAAAACTGGACGTCAGAGTAAACCCGGCGAACTAGCGAAGCGTTTTCGCTGCCGCGCAATAGCGCGGCCAAATCGGGTCAATAACCCAGCGGTTCTCCGACGAGGATGACCGTAAAGTCGCTCCGGGACGGTTTCCGCCTCAGCACCGAGTAGACACGGCAGATTCTCCGCTCGCTCCGGCAGTCCATGCATATGCCGGTTTTGGTACAGGGATTAGGCAAATCGAGCCGCTTGCTGTTCATCGGCGCGGCTTCCGTCCTGAGCCGCTCCTCGGCTTCGGCGAGGTTCCGCACGATCTTGTTCGCGCCTGCAACTACCACGGTTTTACGCGGACCGAAAGTGAGCGCCGCAACGCGGTTTCCGTTGCCATCGACGTTGAACAGTTCTCCGTCAAGCGTGACCGCATTCGTTCCCGAAAGAAATAGGTCGCACGTCAGCTGCGCGCGCATGACTTCCATCTTTTCTTCCTGCGACAAGCCGTTTTTGGAATGATCCAGAACGACCGCGCCCAGCATTTCGGCCCTCTCCGCGA
>JALHET010000584.1 GCA_022839525.1 Lentisphaerota bacterium | reverse complement strand
AAGAAATTGAGAAAGGCGATGTGGCTTTTAAGATCGACATCAAAGGGTTAAAAGGCGGACATTCGGGGGCTCAAATTCATTTGGGCAGGGCCAACGCCATTAAATTGGTGAATCGCTTTCTTAAGGATGCCGTACGAAACTACGAGGCCCGTTTGTCGCGCATACAAGGAGGTTCGTTGCGCAATGCCATTCCGCGTGAAGCCTTCACGACCGTGGCAGTACCCGCTGCAAAAGCCGACGAGCTGAAAAAGCTTTCCAGCGTGTATCTGGATATCCTGAAAAACGAACTGTCAGCGAAAGAGAAGAGCCTGACCGTGGTGCTCGAGTCCGTGACGGTCAGGACCGTCGACGAGATCTGCGCCGTGGCGATACGGGAGAAGACCACCGCACGTGACGCGGCCGGCAACCCGCTCAACGAGGTGACCGTGGCCCGCACTGCCGATGTTCCGGCAGCTCCGCCGGGAACGACGGTTGCTATCGCCCTTGACTGCGGCCCCGCGGGCGCCACGTTCGACCCGCCGGCCCTCGTCACCTACACCCTCTCTGCGGAGGAGTGGGCGAAGATCGACGGGGGTGCCACGCCGAAGGTGATGTGGTACAACCCCGGATCCGGGGCGTGGCAGGATATCCCCGCCACGGTGAACCTCGCCACGCGGACGGTCACTGTGGAAGTCTCGCACTTCAGCATATACGCCCTGGTATGGACCGTCCCGGAGAAGGGGTTCGCAGGAGCAGAGGGGACCCCGGCCGGTTCTCCGGTCGGAGAAACCGGCCCTGCGTTCCCGGTCCCGGCGCTGGTTCTCGTTGTCGTGCTGATCGCCGCGCTTGCAGCATTCCTCGTTATGAGGAAGAAATAACCCCTCTTCTCTGAGATGGACCATGGTATCAGCGCATCTGCGGGGCTCCACCCCGCTTCTTGCCGCCCTCATGTTCTGCCTGCTCCTTGCGCTGGCAGCCCCGGTTACCGCAGGCGCGACGACCGAGCTGCACATCAAAAAGCTGGCATCGGATGGGGTTAGCATCATAGATGAAAAGACAGTCGACTACCGCTGGCTTGAAGCAAACCTCCCGATCCAGGGTGACGGCAGAACCCACTACTATCACCAGGGGCCGAT
>JALHET010000119.1 GCA_022839525.1 Lentisphaerota bacterium | reverse complement strand
CTCGTCACGGCGTTTCTCACCCGGTGCGGGTTTGGCGTGGAACCGGAACTGCGCCACCAAACAGCCGTCATCGGTCTCCACCAGATGCGGCTCGTGAAACTGGCCGATCTCATCGGGCGGTGTGGGTTCGATCATCGCGATAAGCTGCCAGGAACGACCGTTGTCGCGTGACTCTTCGACGGTCAGCTCATGCTTGCCTTCCTTCCACACGGCGGAGGTTCCGTCGCCCAGCCAACGCCGCCCCACCATCAGCAGCCGTCCATCTTTCAACACGATCGGGCCGTGATTGGCGGAACCGTGAGTTCTCACCGGCGCTTCCCATGTCTTGCCGCCGTCGCTGGAGCGCACCGTGAAATAACCGAGCCACTCCTGCTTGACCGCGTGCGGAAGCTTCTCATCGTGAAGCCACCAATAGAACTGCGGCGAGCCGGGCTTGAGTTTACTCCGGTCGCGAGTGCTTTCCATGTAGGCCACCGAGGTGAACCATGCCACCACCAGATCGCCATTGGGCAGTTCAACGATACCTGCGTCGCGGTCATCAAGCTGCGTGTTGCAAATGGTTCTCGCTGCGGACCACGTCTCGCCAAAATCTGTGCTTCGGATCATCTGCACCTTGCCGAACGGGCAGACGTGCCCGTCGCGGTCGCCGGAAAAAACAGCCAGCAACTCGCCGTTTTTCCGCAGGCAGGCGGTCGGCCAACCGATATAACGCCCCGGCTGTTTGCACAGCACTTTAGTCCACAGGATTTCCGCGCGCTTCTGTTGTACGGGCGCGCCCCGTATCTCTGCCGCCGGCTCTTGCGCTCCGCCCGAAAGCACCGTCACGACCAAACCGCACACCGCCAAAAAATTACCGATCATTCTCTTTTTCATCGCATCCTTTCCTTGCCGCGCTATGCGCGGAGTTAGGAGTTAAAAGTCGAGAGGGACGAGCGTCTGCTCGTCCTTGGGCAAGCAGACGCTTGCCCCTCCCGTTCCCGCACTTGAGCGTTGAACGTTGAGCGTTATTCCCGCCTCCGGCAGGGCGGTTTCGCCGAAACCGCCGCAGACAGCTCGGCGAGCCGCCCCTACCGGTCCACGCCCCAGACGCGCCTCATCGCGTCCACCAACCCACTAACGCACTAATGAACTAACGCACTAATGAACTAATGCACTAACGCACTAATGAACTAATGCACTAACGCACTAATGCACTAATGCACCGCCCCCTACACTTTACCGCAACTTGATCAGTGCCCCTTGTGGCCTGCGCGGCCCGACCACCTTCAGCACACCGGTCCCCGTAAAGACCCCGTCCATCACCTTGTCGACCTCGCCCTGCGACTGCGAAGAACCGTAGCGCGTGCCGCGGCCCGGCCACTCGTAGCCGTTAATCGACAGCCGCCCGACCTCGACCTCGCCCTCGAAATCCAGATCGACCGTGCCGCCCGCCGCCACCCGCAGGAACATGTTGGTGTTGAGCGCCGCGCCATCCCGCCGCAGATCCAGCAGGGCGCCCGCGCCCACCAGCAGGTTCGTGCACTCCGCCAAGCACCCGGCGTCGGCGATGACGCAGGAACCCTCCTGAAGCGCGGCTGTGCCGATGAAAGCGTTGACGTTCGCAAGATTGAGCGTGCCGCCGCCCACCTTGACGAACCCGCCGCCGCCGCTCGAAGGCGCGGCAGCCGAGAACTGCACGGTGCGGCCCGCCGCAGGGGCGAAGGTCATGTCGCCGTTCTCGCCGGTGAACACCGTCGGCGAGCGGAAGATGACCCAATCCGATCCCTTCGGCTCAAGCCGGCCGCCGCCCAGATACATCGTGATATTTGCGCCGACGCTGCTGTCCATGTTGTTGAGCATGAACGTGCCGCCCGTCAGGCGCATCGCGCCGTAAGTCCCGCGGAGGTTTACGATGTCGGCGACACCGCCGGACTGGTTGAATATACCGTAGTGGCCAGTAAGCGTCGTCCCGTTGCGCCCGAAGTACATCGCGTTAGACACGAGCAGCGTTCCGCTGACCAGGTTATACGTGCCGGTGCCGTAATCCGCTGCCGCAAGCTCGGCAGCCGTATGTGCCATGGACAGCCGGTTGACCCAGCTTATGCCCGGCGCGACCAAACCGCCGTTCTGGGTGAAGACGCCGGGGCCGGGCTTTGTCGCGAGCCGGTTCAAGGCGGCGATGAAACTCGTGCCGCTGATCACGGCGTGCGGCGTGTCCGCCATGATGAACTCGGGCGTCGCGATATCGTCATAGCGCGACAGCTTGCCGACCGAGATCATAACATTGGCCATCGGCCCCTCATTGATGACCTTGCCTTCATCAACAGTGATATAACGGGCCGATTGGGGCGAGACCAGTGAGGGCAGTGTGTATGTCCCGCGCCGCAGAACCAAGACGCCCTCGCCGCGCTTGTACACCGAGCCCATGATACAGAGATCGTGGTCCAGCACCAGCGTCTCGCCCGCGCCGACCTCGATCACGCCCTCCGCAGCCAGATAAAGCGTGTTGGTCACGCCCGCGGGGCAGGTGTTGGTGACAACCGCGCCCGCGATGCCGGAGTTGAGCGCAAGCTGGCTGTTGGTGACCGCGCTGATGTCCAGCAGTAGCGCGCGCACCGGCGCCGCGTTTGAGACCGCGGCGGACAGGTCGGTCCGCAGATGGCCGCTCTGCGGCACGATCCCGGCCACCCAGTTCGCGGCGGTGCTCCAGTTGTCGTCCCCGCCGCCGCCGGTCCACTCGCCGGGCTCCGCCCCCACGATCAGCGTGCCGTCACCGGTGATCACATTACAGTTCGCAGACGTGTAAACCCCGTTTGTCGCCTCTTCGCCCGCGATGAAAAAGCGCTGCGCCGTGGCGATCACGCCGGAAGCCAGCGCCAGCGTCCCGTTGGTGATTGCCAGATCAGCGACCTTGAACCCGCCGCCGCCGCTCACATTCAGCGTGCCCCCGGACAAAAGCACGTCGTTGGTGCCCAGCCATGCGCTGCCGACGTTCACCGCGCCCGCGCGGATCTCCGCCAGCCCGGAGAAGGTGCCGGGGCCTGTCAGTGCGAGGGTGCCGTCGCCTTCCTTGACGAATCCGCCGCTACCGGACGTCGCGCCTGAAAGAGTCAGCGTGTGGCCGGCCTCCAACGCGAAGCACATCTCCCCGCCATCACCAGTGAAGACCAGCGGACTGATGAGTGTCGGCGTAGTGGTCGTGAAGGCTTTGGTCTCCAGCCGTCCGCCGCCAAGGAAGAAGGTGCAAGTGGCCGCGCGAGCATTTTCAAATCGATCCACTCGTAGTACTCCACCGGTCAGGCGCACCTCGCCATTCAGCGGCTCGAAGCTATAAAAGTCAGCCACGCCACCCGATTGATTAAAGACTCCTCTTCCGGCATTTTCCGCCAGGACAAAAGAATTAGTTACGCGCAGCATACCGTTCACCAAGTTGTAAGTGCCGGTGCCGCCGGATGACGCGCCCGCAACCGCGAACCCGATAATCGCGCGCCTGCCCCAACCGATGCCGGGCTCGATCGTTCCGCCGAGTTGCGTGAAGGTGCCGTTGCCGGGGTGGCGTGAGGTTGGCAACCAACTCATGGCGCTCAGGAAGGTCGTGCCGCGGATTTCTGTCTGCGGCGTATCCGCCAAGATGAAGGTCGGATCGGCCCCCGCAGCGCTCCGGTCCGGCTTGCCGGGCATGACCAACACATTCGTGATGGTACCGCATCCGACCACCGTGCCCGCCTCGACAGCGAGCGTGATAGTGGAAGCGCCCCACACCAGCGACGGCAGCGCAAAGGTCGTACCGGCCAGCACCAGTGTGCCTTCACCGCGCTTGTAGAGCGTGCCCATCAAACAGAGGTCGTGCTCCAGCACCAGAGTCTCGCCCGCGCCCACATAAATCACGCCATCCGCAGCCAGATAAAGCGTGTTGGTCGCGCCCGCAGGGCAGGTGTTGGTGACAACCGCGCCCGCGATGCCGGAATCCAGAATCAACATGTTGTTGGTGACGCCGCCCAGATCCAGCACCACCGTCGCCGCAGGCGCTCCCTCCGAGACCGCGCCCGACAGGTCCGCCACCTCGTTGGGCCCGGCCGGCGCCGCACCCGCGACCCAGTTCGCGCCGGTGCTCCACAGGCCGTCACCGCCCGCGCCTGTCCACAGGCCGCCGTTGACTGCCAACGTGCCGCCGCCTGTGATCGCGTCGCAGGTGGCTGCGGTGTAGAGGCCGGGCGCCTGCTCCACGCCGTCCAGGACCAGACGGTAGACGCTGGCCGTGCCGCCGCCGCTAAGGTCAATGACGCCCTCTTCCGAAACTTCCAGCGCTGTCGTGCCCGGCAACCTCGAACCCGGGAGCATCTTGAACGCGCCGGCGCCCATGACCCGCACGGTCGGCGCCACTCCCGCTATGTTAAGCTTGGCGTCAGCCGCGACCTGAAACACGCCGCCCGTCACCGTCAGCGAGCTGTATGTGACCGCCACGTTTCCGAGATTCACGTTGCCACCGGCGACCGTCACCGCATTGCCGCCGGCCATGGTTTGGTTCACGTTCAGCGTGCCGTTGCTGACAATCACCGGGCCGGTATAGCTGCCCGCCCCGCTCAATGTCAACGCGCCGCCCCCGGCCTTGACAAAACCGCCCGTGCCTGACGATGCGCCGGACAGTGTCAGCGTGATCCCTGCGGCGACATCGAACGCCGTGTTGCCGTTGATCCCGGTGAACACCAGTGGGCTGGCCAGTGCCGGTGATGCGGTGGAAGCCCCTTTAGGCGCCACCCGTCCGCCGCCCAGATAGAAGGTGCAGGCTGCGGGCGTGCCGACGAAATTGTCAGACTTGAGTATGCCGCCCGTCAGATGGATCTGGCCGTTGTACAGTTTGACAGTGAAAACGTCAGCCGTGCCGCCGGACTGCCTGAATATTCCGTAGCCGTTATTCCGGGCAAGCTCGAGAACTTTTCCCACACGCAGCGTCCCGCCGGCCAAGTGGTAGGTGCCGGTTCCTCCGGTCGGCGCACCCGCTGCAGCAAAACCGATCAAGGTTCGAGTATCCCAATTGACACCAGGCTCGATATAGCCGCCGCGTTGGGTGAATATCCCGTTGCCCGGATTTGGCTGATCGCTCATCATAGCTAAAAAGGTGTTACCCGTAATCTGGGCGTTAGGCAAATCCTCGTTAATGAATTCCGGATCCATGCCAGACGATGCGCGGTCAGGTTTACCAACGCGCGGTGAGAGGTTTAGCATCTGCCCGTGCGAGATCACCCGCCCGCCTTGGACAAAAAAGTATGTGAGCGTTGTGGAGGGGGGAGAAGTCTTGCGCCCCAAAATCAGCGTGCCCTCGCCGTTCTTGTACATATCACCGTTCGGTTTCAGATCCGCTTGTACGATCAATTGCGCACCCTCGGCAACCTGTATTCGGCGCGTTGTCGCCAAATTGATCGTCCGTGAACCGGGCGCGGGCGTATCCGAGAGGATCGTCAACACGTTGGTCGTGCCGCTGAAAACGGGATTGTAATGTATTTCCCCAACCGTAACATCAGCCGTCAGATTGATCGTGCCGGTCGCGAGGGACAGATCCGCCGTGTCGTTCGTGCTCGGAAGGATACCATCCCGCCAGTTGGCCATGCTGTGCCAAGTCCCGCCCACGCTGCTCAGCCAGACCCGCGTAGCAGCCTGCGCAGAAAACGCTGTCACGACACTGGTCAAACAGAACAGACCTCTTACCACCTTAGTCATGCCACACCTCCATCGTTAACATTTACCTAACCTTACCAACCACCAAACATTATTCGTTATTCACCCTCTAGCGATCCCGCACTAATGAACTAATGCACTAACGCACTTCTTCCAACTCGGGCACCTTGAAACGGGTGCAGGCGATGTGGCGCACCTTGTCGTCCGTGGCGTAATAGTATACGGCCACGATCGTCTCGTCAGGCAACTTGACCGCCCGCGGATACCCGAGGTCAAAACCATCGCCGTCATCGCGCAGCACCAGCACATGGTCGGTGCGCCAGGTCAGCCCCTCGTCCTCCGAAACCAGGGCGCGGATGCCGGAGGGCGCGTCACGGTAGCCGTACACCAGCACCAGCCGCCCGTCCTTGAGTTTGACCAGGCCGCTGGGCGGTGTGTTCCGCGCGTCGATCTCGGTCGGGCGCGCCGTCCAAGTGCGCCCGCCGTCTCGGGATACCGCCTGCCAGATCGGCGCGCCAGTCCCGTGAACCCGCGTCAGCATCCAGACCACGCCCTTCGAAGTGGTATAAACCAGCGTTTCCTCTGTAAACTGCAACTTGTTCTCAGGATCGCCCATCACGTCGACCAATTCAGCTTTGCGTCCGTCGCGAGTGATCGCCACCATCACGCGGCCAGCGCACTTAGCATCTTTTCGCACCATGAAAGCCCGCAAAACCGTTCCGTCCGGCAACTGCGTCATGGACCAGGGTGACGAGCCGGCGGCGTAGGTGTCCAACCCGGCG
>JALHET010000583.1 GCA_022839525.1 Lentisphaerota bacterium | reverse complement strand
TTCGGTGCTATACTGGTGTGAAAATACGCTTTTGGATTACGAAAAACGCTTCGAAGGATTGCTTTCATGAATGAACCGGTTATGTACGCTCCGGGCATGCGGCTTAAAATCCGCGGCGAGGAGTTTTCGCTTTTGCATGCTGAACATCTGATGACCGGCGGCAGCCGCCTGGTTTGCCTGGGAGTGTCGGAAACGGTCGCCGGGCGCGAATACGAGTTCGTTTCCGATCTTGAAAAGCCGGAAGTGCTGCGGGCCGAGGATACGGCGCTCGAAGCAGATTCGAGCCCCCGCTACCGCGACAGTCTTTTGTACCTCGAAACTCAGCTCCGCTCCCGGGTAACGACGGGGGCCGACATTACGCTCGGGCATCTTGCGGCGATGGACACGATGGACTTTCAGCTGGAGCCCGCGCGCACGGCGTTGTCGCAAACGCGGCCGCGCATTTTGATCGCCGACACGGTGGGATTAGGGAAGACGCTCGAAGCGGGAATCCTCGCGACCGAGCTTATGGCGCGCGGCCGGGGCAAGCGGATTCTGGTCGTTACCGTAAAAAGCATGCTCACCCAGTTCCAGAAGGAATTCTGGAACCGCTTTACCATACCGCTGGTCCGCATGGACAGCCAGGCGCTCGCGCGCGTGCGCACCCGCATTCCGCGCAACCACAATCCCTTCGACTATATCGAAAAATCAATTATCTCGGTGGATACGCTCAAAAACGAAGACGAATACCGCGTATATCTGGAGAACGCGTTCTGGGACATCATCATCATCGATGAAGCCCACCACGTCAGCTTCAAGGGAACGCGCACCCTCTCGTACCGGCTCGCGGGGCTCCTCGGCTCGCGGTCGGACACGCTCATACTCCTTTCGGCGACGCCCCACAACGGCAAACCCGAAAGCTTTGCGAGCCTGATGAAGATGCTCGACCCGACGAGCATCGCCGACGTCAAAACCTACGAACCCGAAGACATCAAGGGCCTGTTTATCCGCCGATTCCGCAAGGATGTTGCCCACCAGATGCGCGGCGGGCTTCCCGAACGGAGCGTGCTCACCTGGGACGTCCACGCAAGCCCTGCCGAAGAAGCGGCCTACGCCGCGCTCAACGCAATACGCTTTTG
>JALHET010000118.1 GCA_022839525.1 Lentisphaerota bacterium | reverse complement strand
CACATAAAAGAGCCGGCGCTCCTCGGCGTCGTTCTCCGCCTCGCCGAGCGAACGGCTGGACGGGAACATGCCTTCCGCCGCCCAAATCACAAAGACCACCGGCCATTCCAGCCCTTTGGCCTGATGCACCGTGCTCAGATGAAGCATATCCCCGTGTTCGCGGGCCATCTTGTCGTATTCGTGGTCGACATTGGTGAGCAGCGCCACTTCCTGCAGGAATCCCGCCACGCCCCCCGCGCTCTGGTTGACCTGCAGCGCCAACTCGCGGATGTCCTCCTCGCGCTTGTCGCCGTTCTCGAACACGCGTGTGAGATACGTGTGATAGAACACATCGCAAAACCGCTGTATAATTTCGCCGCCGGACTCAGACAGATGCTCGCGGTGATAGTCCCCGAAAAGCCTGTCAATCTCCTGCCACTGACCGCGGGCGGCCGGTTTGAGTGCGGCGGTCAACCGCTCGCGCTGTCCGGTGTCGCGCGTGTCAAATGTTGCCCCCAGTTTTTTCCAGAGTGAGTCGACGGTTTTCTCGCCGACGCCCCCGAGCATGCCCAGCAGGCGGCCGAAGGCCATGCGGTCGTTCGGGTACTCGCACACGCGCAGGAAAGCCAGCACGTCCTTGACGTGTATTTGTTCGAACACGCTGATGCCGGAGGTGATGACATACGGCAGGCGCGAGCGTCCCAGCGCGATCTGCAGTTCAATGGAGTGGAAATGCGCTCGGTAGAGCACTGCCATGTCGCGCAGGTTATACCCGTCCTCCCGGTAACGCTGAACCAACCGCAGAAGGGTCGCCGCCTGCTCCTCGCCGTCGCGCAGGAAAAAAACCCGCGGCTTGTTGCGCATCGGGCGCGTCGGGCGCAGCGTCTTCTGGAACTGTTCCGGGTTGCCCTTGATGCAGGCGTTGGCCACCTCCAGCACTTCGGGTACGCTGCGGTAGTTCCGCTCCAGTTTGACGATGCGGCATTCGGGCCAGCGCTTGGGGAACTCCATGATGTTACGGAAATCGGCGCCGCGCCACGAATAGATGCACTGGAAGTCGTCGCCGACCGCCATCACGTTTTTGTTCAGCCCCGCCAGAATGTCGACCATTTTGGCTTGCAGGAGATTGGTGTCCTGATACTCGTCCACCAGCACATGCCGGAACTTGTCCTGGTAAAAGGCGCGGATCGGATCCTGTTCGGTCAGCAGACGCAGCCCGTTGACCAGCAGGTCGTCGAAATCCATCGCGCCCATCGCGCGCTTGCGTTCGGTGTAGAGGTTGGCGACTTTGACGATCTCCATCGGATCGACCTTCAAGTCGGTGAGGGTCTGGTCCAGCACATCCCCGATGCCGCAGGCGCGGTTGGCGGCCGAACTGATGAGTGAGGCGATCACATCTTTTTTGGGGAAGTCTTTCTTGTTGCGTACGGTATCCTTAATACACTGGTCGATCAGCGTACGCGAATCGTCGCGGTCGAGGATGGCGAAATCGTTCGGGTAGCCCAGTTTGTCCGCGAACCGCCTCAGGAACCGGTTGCAGATGTGGTGGAAGGTTCCGCTCCAGAGGTTGCCCACGGCCTCGCCCGCGACCTGTTTGGCACGCTCCAGCATCTCCCGGGCCGCGCGGTTGGTGAAGGTCAGCAGCAAGAGGCTGTCGGGAGCGACGCCGCGTTCCACCAGATAGGACACGCGGTAAACGAGCGTGCGCGTCTTGCCTGTGCCGGCCGCAGCCAACACCAGCAGCGGGCCGTCCCCGGATGTGGCGGCCTCGCATTGCTCGGGATTCAACAATCTGGAATAGTCAGTCATTGGCCGCGCATTATACCAACCCCGTGTGAAAAGGCACTTCCAATTCCTCCGGCAACCGTCTTGACATCCGTGCGGACACTTCGCATACTTTCATCCGTTTTTTCGTTCGAGTGACACTAAACGGTTGGGGGTATGATGAGCCTTCTTGTCGTGATCGGTGGGGTTTCGGTCATCCTTGTGCTAGCCTACTGGCTGTACGGCGGGCTCCTCGCGCGGCTTTTCAAACTGGATGCGGAGTCAAAGACCCCCGCCGTGACGTTGCGCGACGACGTGGATTACGTGCCGATCCCGCCGTATTTCCTGTTCGGCCAACACTTTTCGGCTATCGCGGCCGCAGGCCCCATCGTCGGGCCGATCGTGGCCGGGGTGGCATTCGGGTGGGGGCCGGCGTTGGCGTGGATCCTCATCGGCGCGATCTTCATCGGGGGCGTGCATGATTTCGGCGCGCTTGTGGCATCGATCCGCCACCAGGCCTGTTCCGTCACCGAGGTCGTTCGGCTGAACATGACGCGCCGGGCGTACCTGCTTTTCTTGGGGTTTATCTGGATCACGTTGGTGTACATTATTGTGTCGTTCACAGACGTTACCGCCCAGTCGTTCGTGGGGGCGGTGACGCTTGAGGACGGCAGTGTGGTCAGCGGTGCCGGTATTGCGACCTCATCGCTTCTCTATTTGGCGCTGCCGGTGTTCATGGGTCTGCTCATGCGGTACGCGAAGTTGTCCGTCGGATGGGCGACGCTCATCTTTCTGCCGCTGGTTGGCGTGGCCATCTGGGTGGGGCAGAAGATCCCGTTTAACGTGGAAACGCTGCTCAACGTCAATCAAGTCACGGCGCTCAAAGTGTGGGACGTGGCACTGCTGGCGTACTGCGGTCTCGCAGGGGTCGTCCCGATGTGGATGCTCCTGCAGCCGCGCGGGCATTTGGGGGGCTGTTTCCTGTACATCGCGGTCATTGGCGCCGCTGTCGGGCTGGTGATCGGCAGGGGGACGGTTCAGTACCCGGTCTTCAACGGATGGGTCGCGGCGAACGGAGAGACGCTCTTCCCGTTCCTGTTCATCACCATCGCCTGCGGCGCGTGCTCGGGATTCCACGCGCTCGTGTCTTCCGGCACGAGCAGCAAACAGTTGCGGCGCGAGCCGGATGCGCGGATCATCGGGTACGGCGCGATGCTGCTCGAGGCCCTTGTTGCCGCGGTGTCGTTGGCCTGCGTGATGATGCTGGCCGTCAACGACCCGATGGTCAAGAAAGCGCCTAATTTCATTTATGCCAACGGCATCGGGGAGTTTCTCCATGCCTTCGGCGTGGGGAAAGCGTTCGGAATCTCCTTTGGGCTGCTCGCCTTCGCGACGTTTGTTTACGACACGCTGGATATCTGCACGCGGCTCGGGCGGTATATCATTCAGGAGCTCACCGGCTGGAAGAGCCGGGGCGGAAGGTGGGCCGCCAGCGCCATCATGGCCGTGACGCCGCTCCTGTTCCTGTTGCGGACGGCAACCGACAGCAAAGGCAACGTGATACCGGTATGGAAGGCGTTCTGGTCCCTGTTCGGCGCGAGCAACCAACTGCTCGCCGCGCTGACGCTGTTGGGTGTCGCCGTGTGGCTGGTGCACCGCTACCGTGCAAGGTGGATCTGGTTTGTGATCGGTTTGCCGATGGGGTTCATGTACGTGATGAGCGTGTGGACCCTGGCCGTGATCTTGCGCGGGAAACTGGCGTTGGCCGGTTGGTGGAGCGATCCGGTTCCCTGGGTCGCCGTCCTCCTGATCGGCCTTGCCGTGCTGATGCTGATTGAGGCCGTTAAAGCCATCATCCGCCCGTGCCGGGGTTCCCCTCTGCAAGCGGACACCTCGCGCTGATTTCCCGCCGCACGCTTTTCTGTTGCGCTTTCGGTCTGGGTTTGGCATGTTTCGCCCGTGCCATTTTTCCGCTGATTCAGCGCGTTGAACGGGACGCGTCTGAAAACGGGTTCTTAATGTGTGATGGAGAAGGGATCGCCCGAAATGCCGCAAACTCTGTTGGACGCGTTGGATGGTTGGAGCAGTGTCAAGAGCGCCGAACTCTACGGGATTGACGCGTGGGGTCAGGGGTATTTCAGAGTCACCGAAGACGGGTATGTGGCCGTCAACCTGAAAAACGCCAAAGGCACGGTCAGCATCAAGCTGTGCGAAATCGTGGCGGGTCTGCATGACCGCGGCATGGGTCTCCCGCTCCTGTTGCGGTTCAGCGACCTGTTGGGGGACCGCCTCCGCCTGATCAACGAGACGTTCGAGAAGGCGATCTCGGAGTACGGCTATCAGGGGGGGTATCGCGGCGTCTTCCCGATCAAGGTCAACCAGCAGCAGCAGGCTGTCCATGACGTGGTGACCTTTGGCGCGCCGTACCACCACGGGCTCGAGGCCGGTTCCAAGGCCGAACTGATCGCGGCATTGGCCTATATGCGTGACCCCGACGCCTTCCTCATCTGCAACGGCTACAAGGATGCCGAGTTCATCGATCTCGCGCTCGCTTCCCTGAAAATGGGTCTGCAGACCATTCTCGTGCTGGAGACCCCCGACGAACTGAACCTGATCCTCGAGCGGGCGAACGCGCTGAACATCCGTCCGCGGATGGGCATCCGTGTCAAGCTCTCCAGCCGCGTCGGAGGCAAATGGTCCGAGTCCGGCGGCGAGCGCAGCGTCTTCGGGCTCACGCCCTCGCAAGTCATCGATGCGGTCGACCAGCCGTTCAGGTATCCCGATAAGGTCGCGGAAAAACTGGGCGATGCCGCGCCTTGTCATACCGTCGCGGCGGCCCAGCTGAATGTACAAACGAATATGGGTCTTGTCCGAGGCATTGCTTCGAACGCTTCTGATATCGTTATAACGCTCCGTCGAAAGAGCTTCGCCGTACTGAAGGGAAAGAACCGCGGCGAGAACCTCTATCGGCTCCCGTCCATCCGTCAGTGTTTCGGCAAAGCTGATAAACTCCGGAGGAATCGCCTTAGCCTTTCGCGCAACACTTCCATCGGAAACGCCAGTCGCGTCGGCAGAGACTTCGATCTGTCCGATCGCAGGAAAGAATGCGGAAATCGATTCAGAAGTGGCGCCCATCAGGCGATTGCGCTTGATGTCGATAACCTCGCGAACGGTCGGCACCTTGCCTTCCTTCAATTCTCCGCGCGCATGGTTGCGCAGATACCCCAGTCTGCGGCGCTCTTCGGGGCGCACAAAGGTCACTGCAATGCCTTTTGCTCCCGCGCGGCCGGTTCGGCCTACACGATGCGTGTAAGTCGGTCCGTCATACGGAAGGGCGTAATTTATGACATGCGTCAGCCCTTCAATATCGATACCGCGCGCCGCGACGTCAGTCGCCACAAGAATGCGTGTTTTTTTCACACGGAAGCGGCCAAGGATTTTTTCTCTCTGGCTCTGGGCAATGTCTCCGTGCAAGGCTGCCGCCTGGTAATGTCGCTCGTCAAGCTCTTTCGCTACGGCGTCGGCGTCGGCCTTTGTCTGGCAGAAAACCAGACCGTAAAAATCGGGAGCGGTGTCGATCAGGCGCACCAGCGCCTCTGTCTTGTCGTCCTCGCGAACCAGCCAGTAGTACTGGTCGGTGAGCACCGGCTCTTCCGGCCGTGCTTCTTCCTCCACGATTTCATATTCTCCCATAAAATTCGAAGCGATCGACAGAATCTGCGGCGGCATCGTCGCAGAGAACATGAGGCAGCGGGCGTCGGGATTCGCCCGGCCGAAAATCGCTTCGATATCTTCTATAAAGCCCATGTTGAGCATTTCATCTGCTTCGTCCAGAATAAAATACTCGATTTTGGAAAGATCAAGGGAACCGCGCTCCAGATGGTCGATCACACGTCCCGGAGTACCGACGACAATCTCGACGCCGCGCCGGAGCGAGCGCAGCTGATCCACGATGGAGGCTCCGCCGTACACGGTACAGGTGCGGGGCCAGGTTTCGCTGCGGAACGATTCGATCTCGGTCGCAACCTGTATTGCCAACTCTCGGGTAGGCACCAGCACGAGCGCCCTGGGGCATCCCTTGTCCGAACGGAGTTCCTGAATCATCGGCAGACCGAACGCGGCGGTCTTTCCCGTACCGGTTCTCGCCTTTGCGATAACATTGGCGTCTCCGTTCAGCAGCCGGGGAATCGCGAGCACCTGAATCGGCGTCGGCTCCGTAAAACCCTTGGCTTCCACAGCCGCGAGCACAACATCGTCGAGCCCGAGGTCGGCAAACGTAATCGTATCTGATGCTTTTTTTGTCTGCACATTCAGCGCTTCCGGCGCTCCCTGCATTTCCAGCGCTTCCGGCGCTCCCTGTACTGCGGTCTCTGCCGCTTCCTGATCGAGCATGTCTACCATCTGGTATTTCCTTACGTCTCACGCGGGATAATTTTGTAAGCACTCGCTTTTACGGATTTGCCTGTGAGGCGGCAAACCGGTCGGGCAGCCAAAATATCAGAACACCGTCACGATGTCTAACATCCGAATCTCCAGCCCGAAAACGGCGCAACCGCATAAGAATACCCTGACACCTGGACCCGACTCAGGCTGTTCCGCAGACGACAACAGTACAACACTGCTGCCTCCAGAGGCACGGCCGGAAAGGAAAACCGCACAAAACGGATTTTTCCTGCAAGGGATAGTTTGATGTGCACGC
>JALHET010000582.1 GCA_022839525.1 Lentisphaerota bacterium | reverse complement strand
GCTCTTTCTGACCGGCATTTCCGACCGGCCTGTGCGCGTCGCAGTGGTCCGCGATACCTGGCCCATGAGTGCCCGGGACGAGTTTGTGACGGCTCTTGGCACGACTGGTGGCGAGGTGTTCGAGTTTACCGACGTGCAGCCGAACCCCCGGGCCGCCGATATCGACCGAATGGCTGCAAGCGCGGAGCTTGGACGCTGCGATGTTGTGATCGGCATCGGCGGCGGAAGCGCGCTCGATTCTGCAAAGGCGCTTGCGATGCTCGCCAAAAATGGCGGCAGCCTGGGCGATTATCTCGGCAGCGAGGCTACGCGTAAAATTTCGCAGAAAGGCCTGCCGCTCGTACTGGTCCCGACTACGGCGGGTACGGGCTCTGAAGTAACGAAGGTCGGCGTGTATACGGCCGATTCAGGCCGCAAGTATACCCTCGGTTCTCCGTTCCTTCTGGCAGACGCTGCGATTCTTTGCGGCCGGCTGACTGCGAGCATGCCGCCCGGTCTGACCGCTGCAACCGGTTTTGATGCGCTCGATCATGCCTTCGAGTCCCTCTGGAACAAAAACGCAACGGCGATTACGAAAGCCGCAGCCAGAAGCGCAGCGGTTGCTGTGCTGCGCACGCTCGACGGAGCCTACGACGCGTCCCTCCGCTCGGACAACCCTTTTCCCGGCGACGCAGAGATCCGCCAGCAGATGCTCGAAGCTTCCTGCATGGCCGGCATTGCGTTCGGCATAACCGGAACGGCTGCCGGACACGCGCTTTCGTTCGTTTTGTCCGAGGAATGGCACGTTCCCCACGGAGCAGCCTGCGCCTTCACCATCGAGGACATTTATTCCTTCGCCCTCGGCGATCCTGCCAACGTGTACGAGCTTGCCCTCGTTGCCCGACTGTTCTTTCCCGATGAAAGCGGCGAACTTGAACTGTGCGGTCGTCTTCTGGGCAAAATCCGGGACATGAAAAAGCGGATGAAGCTGCCGACCACCTTTACCGAGCTCGGCGCGGCGGTTGCGGCCGGGGACATTCCGCGGTATTTCGACCGCGCGTTCACCGATCCGAAGATGCTCAACCAGCTTCCTCCGGCGTCTCCCGAGGCACTGTATCCGTATCTCGAGGCGAAAACGTGAT
>JALHET010000117.1 GCA_022839525.1 Lentisphaerota bacterium | reverse complement strand
GGTGAATATGGCGGCCTTTTCATCACTGATGAGGGCAAGCCTTTGAAGTCGCCCGCTTCGGCTTCGGGGCACACCCGGAAACGGGGCGGCGGCTCACGTATAGCCCAATCCGCGAAGCACGCCCAGCAGTTCCCGCGCCGCCACCGCTTCCGCTGCCCGTTTGGTCTGGCCGGTGCCAAGCGCCTCGTGCCCGCCGGCCACCCGCACCTTCACCGTATACACCGGCGCGTGCGGCGGCCCCGTCGCAGCGACGTGCTCATAGGCCGGCGAGTCCGGCCATGCGTGGCGTTGCGCCAGCTCCTGCAACGCGCCCTTGGGGTTCTCCGCCCACACGTCCAGCGGCACCGACTCCTGCCGCATCAGCCGCCGATAGACCGCCTGCGCCGCCTCAATCCCGCCATCGCACCAGACCGCGCCAAACACCGCCTCGATCGCGTCCGCGAGCGTCCTGTCCTTGTCGCGCGCGCCCGCCGCCTCGGCTCCCTTTCCGATCCGCAGGTACGCGCCCAACCCGATCCCCCGCGCCAACGCCGCCAGCGACTTGCCGCTCGCCAGACGACTGCGCCGAATCGTCAGGCCCCCCTCCTCCTCCTCCGCGTACCGCTCGAACACCTGCTGGGCACTCAGCAACCCGAACACCGCGTCACCCAAGAATTCAAGCCGCTGGTTATCCCGCACCTTTGCCGACGCGTGATCCGCACGGCAGGACGGCGCCGTCAGGGCGGTCACGAGCAGCGTCCGGTCTTTGAACACATAACCGATGCTTTCTTCAACCGCGCTGAGCGGATCCGCTTTCTCACCAAGGGTCACACGCCTCTCCCTAGTACGTGATTTTGAAATCGGCGAAATCGGCGGGCACATTCAGTTTCTGCCTGATGAGTCGCGCGAGGCTCCGCACGCCAAAGGTTTCCGTGGCATAATGCCCCGCAAAAACAACCGTCTGCCCCAACTGCTCCGCAAGGTTGTAGCCCTGCAGGCTGGGCTCGCCCGTGAGATACACATCGACGCCGAGTTCCGCCGCCTGGTCGACCATGTCTGCCGCCCCGCCGGAGACAACCCCCACCGACCGGACGCGCCGCTTGCCGAAATCCAACAGGCGGATCCCGGGGCTGACAACGTCCCTCACGCGGTCACAGAACGCGGCCAGGGAAAGCGCCTTCGCATAGGTACCGGTGCATCCGATGGGCGTGCCGTGATAGGCGAACGCCGGACGCGGGCGGGTCAGGCCGAGCGCTTTACAGAGCTGGGCGTTATTGCCGTAGCGCGGATGGGCGTCCAGCGGCAGATGGGCGGCGTATACCGCGATGTCATTCTTAACCGCGAACGAAACAAGCCGGTAATTCAAGCCCGTGATCCGTTTGAGGGAATCGCCCCAGCTCACGCCATGGTGGCAGACCACGCAGTCCGCCCCGCGCGCGGCAGCCTCTTCCAACAGGCGGAGGCTGGCATCCACGCCGGCCACAACGCGGGAGACCGTCCCGCTGTTGGCAATCTGCAGGCCGTTGTTCGAGTCGTCGCGGAACGTGCCGACCGCCAGCGTCCGGTCGAGCAGGGAAACTAACGCTTGAAGGGGAATAGGCATCGCACTGTCCTAATGGGGTTTGAACACCACGGGCACATCGGTTATTATGGTACCCGAATCTGGAGGGAGGCGCAAGACGCCCTGCAACCTCACGCCTGAGGAGTTCTTATGATCACACGCAACACGGACATGCAGACGGAAATCCGCGCGAACATGCGCGGCGGCAAAGGGTCTGTCACTTTGGAACACTGGTTCAAACCCGAGGCCTTCGGTGCCAAAGTCAGGCTCTGCACCCGGATGACCATCGCGCCGGGAAGTTCGATCGGCAGCCACACCCACGAGGCGGAGGACGAACTCTATCTCGTGCTCTCCGGTAGCGGCCTGATCCAAGAAAACGGCGAATGGGTGCCGATCAGCGCCGGTGACGCCATCCTCACCGGCAAAGGCGGTACGCACGGAATCGAGAACAACGGAACCGAACCGCTTGTGATTGCCGCCGTCATCGTCCTCTATTGACCGCGCGGTTCCGTATTCGGCTTCAGAACTCACGAACTTCAGCACGTTAGAACTTCTATGAACCTTCTTCCCGCCTCCCTGCTCCTGCCGCAACAGACCATCGCCAAGGCCGGCGCTGTCCTGGGCCTCACACAAGCGGCCGAGGCCTTTGGCACGCGCGGCCTGCTCGTGTATGGCCGCTCGCTGCAACGCTCCGGCATGCTGGACGCCATCCTGTCGGAGCCGCCCTTCGGCATGAGCATCCGCACCTGGTGCCACGCGGGAGGCGAACCGACCGTCGGCGCAGTCGACGCGCTGCGCGGGGAACTTCAGGAAAACCGTCCGGACTGGGTCGCCGCTGTGGGCGGCGGAAGCGTGATCGACCTGGCCAAAGCCGCGGCTGGCCTCGCGGATGCGCCGGAGAACACCGCTTTCTATCAGACAAACGGCGCGGCGATCCCGCCTGCCGCGCTTCCGCTGATTGCCGCGCCGACCACCGCCGGCACCGGCTCGGAAGTCACGGTCGTGGCCGTGCTGACCGATCCCGCGCGGAATCTCAAACAATCCATCCGCCATCCCTCGTACATGCCCAGGCTGGTGCTCCTCGACACCTGCCTGCTCAAAAGCTGCCCGCCCGCCACGGTGGCCGCCGCCGGCCTGGACGCGTTTGTGCAGGCGTTCGAGTCTTACACCAGCCGCCACGCCACGCCCTTCACGCGGGCGCTCTCGGAACTGGCGCTGACACGCATCGCGCGCGCCCTGCTCCCGCTCTACCGCGGCAACAGCGACGCGGCCGCCGAAATGCTGGAGGCCAGCTATCTCGCCGGGATCGCCCTTTCGCACGCGCGCCTCGGCGTGATCCACGGCCTCGCCCATCCGCTCGGCGTCCGTTTCCACGCCGCCCACGGCCTCGCCTGCGCCTGCTGCCTGCCCGCCTGCCTCGCCTTCAACCGCCCGGCGATCCAACGCGACCTCGACGAGCTGAAGGCGCACCACGGGCTGGAGATCGAAACCCTGGTCAACACATGGTTGGGCACCATGGCGCTAGAGAATCCCTTTGCGGGGGGAACCGTCTCCGACCGCGACGCCTTTGTCCGCGAGACCCTTGCCTCGGGCTCGACCGCCGCCAATCCCCGCCCGGTCACGCCGGAAGACGTCTCCGCGCTGCTCGACGCGGTCTTAGCCCAACCGTAAGGGGAATCCCCCGAAAAAAATGCGGCGGTTGCAAGGGGGCGAATAAGCCGGATTCTGTTCACCGCCCCGAAAGGCGGCTCCGGTCATTCATCTGAGCAATCTACCCGGGACCCTATCCGGCGAACCGGAACGACACGGGCAACATCTCGAGTCCCCTATTTGATCTTGCTCCAGAGGGGGTTTGCCCTGCGGCGGCGCTCTCACGCCTGCCCGGTGGTCTCTTACACCACCTTTTCACCCTTACCCGGCGCGAACGCCGGGCGGTCTGTTTTCTGCGGCACTTTCCGTCAACGCCGTTCTGGCGGCGCCCCTCCGGCCTTAACGGCCGGACCTCTCGCCCTGCGGAGTCCGGACTTTCCTCCCCTGCACAAGGCAGGAGCGACCGGTCGCTCCCCTCACACCCACCGCAAAATAAAATTCATGCCGCAACACGGCAACAAAAAAGCCCCTTTGGAAAAGGAGCCCCACTAAGCCTTATAGAGGATCCGCCCGCACATTTGGCAAGGCACAAGCCCCTGGTTCCGCCACACCATCTGTCCCACAGAGGGCGGCTGCACCAAGTGACAGCCGTTGCACACGCAGTCCGGCTGCAGGCTCACCACCACGGGCCACCGTTTGGTACGCAGCCGCTCGTAATACAGGAGGAACTGAGGGTTGACCTTCTTCGCGGATTCCGCCCGTTCGTCCTCGGCAGCGGCCAATTCCTCCTTCACCGCCGCGAGCCGCGCATCCAGCTCGGCCACGTAAGCGTCCACCGCCGCCTGCTCTTCCTTCAGCCTCGCCTCCGCTTCACCGACCCGGTGCTTGACGGGAATCACGTCGTCCATCGCGACCAGCTGGCGCGCCTCGTAGCTGTCAATCTCGCCCTCGATCTTGGCGATCTCGAGATTATACATCTGGAACTCTTTGTTCGTCTTGAGCAAGACCTGGTTCTGCTTGATCGACTGGATCTTGTCACGGCGACTTTTTACCTCTAATTCCGCCTCGCTGACCCTCAACTGGGCACTCTTCAACTCCGCCTGCGCGCGGGCCAAGACCTCACGGGCACCATAAAGGCGCTCCTGCTCCTGGGCTTTGCGTTGCGGGATGTCACGGATTTCCTGCTGCAGGTTTCGGATGCGGCCATCGATCTCCTGCAAGTCGAGTAACGGTTGAACGACACTCACTGCGGCACTTCCTTCCGGATACAACTGATAAAGATCACGTACGGGTAAAATAGTCTATCCGTTCTTCCCCCCAGAGTCAAATCCCGATCTGTTTTTTTTGGGGGGAAGATTCCGATTATGAAGATGCCCGTTCCGTCTCGTCCTATAACTTCAGCGTTGAGCGTTGAACGTTGCGCGTTGAACGTTACCCCCCCTTCGATCATTCGCGGAGCAGCCGAGCGGCGGGCTCGCCCATAACTCGGGCGTTCAGCGTTGGGCGTTTAAATCCCCGATTCTCAATGTCCAACCCTCAATTTAAGAAATTACCTTCTCCGTTTATTCCCGCTCCGCGGGCGTCTTCGCTGTTTACGTGTACGACCCCTCGGCTAACGTTGATGCATGTAATTTGATACCCAGTGCTCTTACAACTTTCAATATTGTGTCAAACCCCGGTATACGATCACCTGAAAGAGCCTTATAAAGGCTTTCCCGCGATAGTCCAGCGTCACGTGCCACAGCCGCCATACCTTTTGCACGCGCAATATCGCCAAGTGCTTTTGCGACAAACGCGGCATCTCCATTTGCCTCTTCCATACAGGCCTCAAGATAGGCGGCCATTTCTTCTGGCGTCCTGAGATGTTCTGCCACGTCATATCGTGATGTCTTTGTTTTGCCCATAATACTCTCCTATAGGTTTCCGGCCAGGGTCAACGCAGTTTTAATATCCGACTTTTGTGAACTTTTGTCTCCGCCAACAAGCAAAACAACAATTGTACGTCCAACCTTCTTGAAATACACACGGTATCCAGATCCATAGTCGATTCGGAGTTCAGATACACCGGCACCTACCGGCTTAACATCTCCCGCATTACCTAGAGACAACCGTTCAATACGGGCCTGAATCCGAGCACGCGCTTTGATGTCGCGCAATGCATCAAGCCAGACCGAGAATTACTCAGTTTTGCGAATTTCAAACACTGTCGAAAGTGTATCCATTCGGCTACACCCTGTCAATTCGGAAATGGCGCTGTCGATTTAAAGCGCTTTTTCAGGGCAGATATTCGGCCCGTATCCCCAACAGCCGCGCCAGGCTGTCATTCAGGCCGCCCTCGCGGTTGCGCAACCGCCACACCCTCCGGTGCCCCGCGCCCAGCTCATCCAGCTCCGCAGCCAATGCCTGGCGTGTCGCCGGACAAGCGATGCCGCCGTCCAACAACGCCAACCCGCGATGACATGCCGCACGCAACATCCGGATCACCTGTTCCACCTCCTGCCCTAGTGTTGAGCGTTGAGCGTTGACCGTTGAGCGTTGACCGTTAAGCGTTGGGCGCTCCGCCTCCTCTACGCGCGCCAGTACGGCACGCAGCGTCTCAGGGGTCACCCCCGCCGCCACCGGACGCGTGCGCGGTTTCGACAGGATCTGAAACAGTTCTGTGCCGTTCCCGCGCAGCGCGCCGCACAGCCGGTAAACGTCGCCCAGTTCCAGCAACACCTGCCCGAACCCCTCCGCCAGATGCGCGTCCAACGCCTCAGCCAGCGGCAGCTCCCGGTTGCCGGCCACACACCACGACACCGCCGCCCCGTACAGGAAACCCGCGTAGCTGACGCACAACGGCTGCCAGTGCCCCCCATCGCCCCAGTCGGTGACCAGATACCCGCACGCGCCGTGCCGCAGGCCCTGCTCCGCCGCCGAGCGCAGGTTCCCGAGCATATTCGCCGTGCGGCCCGACAGACTGTTCCACGACGAAGTGCCGGGGCAGACGTAGAACGGCACGCCTGAAGCCGCGAACAGGGCGCCGTGCGCGTCAAAGGGATGATCGGCCTCGTACCCCCACTCCAGCGCCAGCACGCCGGGAGGCAACTCGTTGACCAGTTCCGGATGGCGGAGAATGATGTCCCCCCAGAACGCCATCCTCCGCCCACGCGACGTCACCAGACCGTGAATCTTTCTGAGGAACTCCAGATAGACACGTCCCTCGCCCTTCTCCCGCACGAGCGCCTGCGAACGCCCGTTCCCGCGCAGGTCAAAGGTCTCGTCGCACCCGACATTGAACAGGCGCGAAGAAAAATTCGGAAGCAGTTCGTCGTAGAGCCCGGCCAG
>JALHET010000581.1 GCA_022839525.1 Lentisphaerota bacterium | reverse complement strand
TTAGCCTGCGTCAGCATAACGCCCTTCGGCTCGCCGGTGGTACCGGAGGTAAAAATGACCGTAGCGATATCATCTCCGGTTCCCTTGTCTATTTCGGCTTCAAGTTCCGCTGTGCAGAGGTCTCCTTTGGCGCTCCGCTCCGACCGGCCGCGGCCGGCGAGCTCGATGAACGAAACCAGGCGCACGCCCTTGTGCGTTGCCGCGGACAGATCGTCTGTCGAAGGTTCGTTGAACATGACGAGAGTTTCGAGGACCGGAAGCGATCCTTTCGAATTAAGTATCTTTGTAAGTTGACTCTTGTTTTCCACGAAGACGAGCCGGCATTCAGTGGTGGACAGGATGAAGGCGATTTCTTTTTCCATGGAGTCGCAGCCGCGGGGAACGTCGGCGGCGCCAAGGCTTTGGATTGCAAGGTCGGCAACAAGCCACTCCCGGCGGTTGTCGGAGATCAAGCCCACAAGTTCGCCCCGTGCGACTCCCTCAGCGCGAAGGGCACAGGCCAGGTCGAGCACGTCACTGTACAGTTCGCGGTAGCTTCGGGTTTTGAAGGCGGAAGAGCCGTCTTTATATGCTTGTACGGTAAGGTCCGGCCATGAGCGGACGCGAGATCGGAAGATACGGGGGATAGTCGGTTCGATTGCCATGAATGCTCCTGTCTGATTGAAGTGCGTGCGCGCGGACGCACCGGAATGCGCTCGCCGTGTTATTCCAGCTAAATACGATATGACGCCCTTGTCAACCGATTTCTTGACAGGATTGCGCGTGTGTTCCATTATACGAGCCATGTCCGAACGATCCTCGAGTACAGACGCTCTCGTGCTTTCCCTTGCAGCTTTTGGCGAAGGGCACCGGGAGGCACTGCTTTTGACTGTGGACAGAGGTCTGGTGCGGGCTGCGGTTTTCGGCGGCGCAAAAAGCAAGCTCCGCGCGTTGGTGTCGCCCTGGCAAACCGGAAAAGTGTGGCTCTATTCAGATCCGGTCAAAAAATCGGTCAAGATAACCGATTTCGACGTTATGTTTTGGCGGCAGGGCATCAGGGAAAGCCTGGTACGCACCTGGTGCGCCTCGTTTTGCGTGGAACTGGTTGCGCGCTCCCACGGGAATGCGGACTGGAGGCTGGTCA
>JALHET010000580.1 GCA_022839525.1 Lentisphaerota bacterium | reverse complement strand
TTCCAGTTGATGCGCCTGATTTCGTCGCCGGAACGGTAGTCCCGTGCGGAGCGAACCTGCGTAGAATCTTCAAAGGCAGGGTTGCGCGCAGGGAGCAATCCCAGCGGAGAGCCGCCGTGCAGAAGAATGGCCGGATCAGAACGCGCCGGACGCACGAGCACCGCGCATGCAGCGGGAAACTCGATTTTGAACGGATACCGTCCAAGCGGATCGGAGCAGGAAACTGCGACAGGACCTGCTGCATACGAGCCGCGCTCGCTGACCAGCACAGACCAGGACAGCCGGACTTTCCGACCCGGAGAAACAGAACACAGCCAGCGGGCATCACGGTCGGCTGAACCGGGAATATCTGAGGAGTCGAAGATCAGGCAGGAAAGAGCCGGAAACCGGGATCCGTTCGACACAATCAGGGAAAGTTCGAGCCGTTCGTGCCGGTTGATGCGCAGCCGGGCAGAAATGCGCGAAACAGAAAAAGACCGGCGGAGCGAACGGCTCCAGACAAACGAGAGCGCGTCCGAGGCAAGATACAACAGCGCGGCAAAGCGGAGAATCTTTCCGGGGAAAAAAAGAAACACAGCCAGAAGCAGAAAATTTCGGAAGGAGGCGAACGAACGCATTATACGTCCCGGGAAACGGGCACCGGAATGGTTTCCGCAATTTCCGCCACGAGGTCCGCAACCTTGTAGCCGCGCGCAAGATATTCGGTGGAAAGCAGAATGCGCTTGAGGAAGCACGGCACGAGCAGCTCCTTGACGTCCTCGGGGACAACCCAGGAACGGCCGCGTATCGCCGCAAGCGCCTGGGAGGCGCGGTACAGGGCGAGCGTACCGCGCGGGGACGCACCGAGTGCGATGCGCGGATCGTTCCGCGTTGCAGTGGACAGGGCGAGCATATAATCCCGGACCGCCGGATCGACATGCACCTCCGTAACCAGACGCTTGCACAAACGCAAATCGTCGGCGCCCGTCACTGGCGCTATGTCGTCCACGGGATGCCCCGAACGCCGATGAGATTCAAGTATCAGTCTTTCATCGTCGGCTGAAGGATATCCCGGCGACACCGAAAGCAAAAAACGATCCTTCTGCGCCTCGGGAAGAGGGAAGGTGCCTTCCTGCTCGACCGGAT
>JALHET010000579.1 GCA_022839525.1 Lentisphaerota bacterium | reverse complement strand
AAGATCTCGGGGTGCGTTGCTACACCTACTTTGCCACGCTCAGAAACATGCTTGAAGCGTGCGTGAAGGCAGGGGTTGAAGTGCTCGTCACCGACCGCCCGATTCCCCTTCCTCAGACGGTGGATGGCCCCATGCCCGAGCCGTCCCTGATGAGTTTCGTGGCTCCCTGCCCCGTTCCGCTGGTGTATGGCATGACACCGGCCGAAAGCGCCTTGTGGATGAAAACCATGTTCTACCCGGAGGCGCGCCTGACGGTGGTTCCGATGGAGGGATGGCAAAGAAAAGATGCCGCATGGGATGGGACACGCCCGGCTTTCATGCCGCCTTCTCCGGGAATCAAAACTTGGGAAAGCGCCGCAACCTATGCGGCCACCGTGTTCACCGAAGCGTTACCCGGCATCGACTGTGGGCGGGGCACCAATCTGGCGTTCCGCGTGTTGGGAGCGCCATGGTTACAGGCGGAAAAATTCTGCGAACGCATGACTCGGGACCGTCTCGCGGGGGTGTCCTTCCACCCCTGCCGCTATGTGGCGGCATCAGGAAGATATGCGGGACGGGAACTCGACGGCATCCGGCTGACAGTGACACAGGCGGCATGTTTCAGACCGGCGGAAGTCTCGCTGGCCCTTCTGCGGGCACTGGCGGAAGACTATGGCCAGCGGCGCGTGTGGCACCACAAAGGCGCGCGCGCGAAGTGGTTTGACCAGCTTTACGGAACAGCGGAAACGCGCAAGCACCTACAGGCCAGAAAACCGTTGGGCGCGCTCGCTAACGCTTGGTCACGGGAACGGCGGTCTTTCGCGGCCATGCGTACGGCCGCCTTGTTGTACGCCTAGCGCATCCCCCGTCAGAAAAAACGGCGGCGGGCGAGGAAAATCACAACGATCAGGGAAATCAGGACCGAGACCCCCATAAGGATCGCGAAGGCATGCTCGTACTCCTCCATCGGCAACCTCACGTTCATGCCATAGATGCTGGCGACCAGCGTGGGCAACATGAGCACAATCGTGATGGACGTCAAATATTTCATCACGTTGTTGAGGTTGTTCGAGATAATCGAAGCGAAGGTTTCGAGGGTGCCCGTAAGGATGTTGCTGTGAATGGTGGCCATTTCAAGAGCCTGGC
>JALHET010000578.1 GCA_022839525.1 Lentisphaerota bacterium | reverse complement strand
TGTCAGCCAATTGGTGACATCGTCTTGTCTGAAACAGACGCGGGGGAGTTTCTGGGTGGTCGGACCGGAGACGAAATGGTTGGCGTCGATAAAGCCGGAACAGTTGAAGACGGCAAAGGCGACGCGCACTTGGGGGGAACGCAACTGGGTGGTGACGGAATCGTCCAGCATGAGGTCGAGGGACTGCCAGCCGCTGCGGAAAAACGGTGTGTGATCCGAGGAAAGCTGCAGGCCGTTCGTGAGCGCGGAGGGAATCAGGCTCAAGGCTTTCGGCGAGAGCAGGTTGACGGTCGGGCCGTTGGATCCGGCGGGTGAGGCGAGAATATCCGTGGCTTGGAAGGCGATGGCTTTAGAGAGCTCGGCGTTTTTGGCATAGTCCTCCGCAAACCAGTGGCCGACCGGCGCGAGGCGCTGCTTGGTCAGGTAGGCCTTGTCGGGGACATCGATGTCTTTGCCGGTGTAGTTCGGGTACGTGAGGGATTCCTCGACCATTTTCATGGCGAGGTGAAGTCCCTCGTCGATGTGGTTGCGGGCGGTGAAACGGTATTGCTGGCTTACGGCCGCTTGCCGCTGGAGGCGCGCGGTGACGAGGAAGGTGACCACCATCACGCTGAGGACGGTCAGGATGCCGAGCGTGACGAGCAGCGTCGCGCCGCGGCGGGAAGATGAGGAGAAAGGAGAAAGGAGGAAGGAGGAGGGCGGAAGCGGACGGACTTGTCCGCGGTTTGGAGTGCGGCGGCAAGCGGTATCCCGCGCGACGCCGCTTTGACGCTGACGATCCGGAAAGCGGTGCCGCGCTGCGCTTGTCACCGCACTCCAAAATGTGCGGCGGGCGTTGGGTACTGGGTGTTCGCCCTTTTCCGCCATCTCTGCGTTAATGAACAGAGACGTTGAGCGTTGAGCGTTTTGTCGGGTTCTCATGGCAGACGCGAGCCTCCTTTTGCCGGGAAGGAGATCCGTTTGGAGAAGAGCATGCCCAACTGCCGCTTTTTGAGCACGGCTTTGTCGGAGGTGTCCTGCTTCAGCGGCTGGTAGGTTGCCCAATCCTCCGCGTTAAACAGGTGGAGTGAGAGATCAATCTGGTTGGGCAAGACATCAGCGGTCAGGCGATCATATTGGGGTGGCA
>JALHET010000116.1:1668-8163 GCA_022839525.1 Lentisphaerota bacterium | reverse complement strand
TGCTGCAAGAAGCGGTGAAACAATAATGTGGTCTGTTATGCTTGCGTAAGATTTCGATTTATAGGTTGGCTTGAAGTAAAGCCACTCAAGGTTGAGGCTTATAAAATCATCTGTTGGATCTTCATTGTCTCGCAACCGAAGGATTTCGATATCGGCACCGACGCGCGTCCAAACGAGATCCGACGCCTTTTCCGTAATTGTTTTCTTATCGGCCGCCGTTTCCGCCTCGCCCACATCGTTTTCGGACGCAAGGTTGTCGAGACCTCCACCTTCCGCCGTCAACCGGATACCGGCGAAAACGAAACCGGCAACTACCAGACCGAGGACAACACCTTCGGCTCACCTGAGGAGGACGCCAAACGGCGCGATTTCACCGTCAATGGCCTTTTCTATGACATCAAGACCTTTTCCGTCATCGACTATGTCGGCGGGCTGAAAGATTTGGAGAAGAACGTCCTGCGAAGCATCGGAGACCCCTGTATCCGCTTTCGCGAAGATCCGGTCCGCATGATGCGTGCGGTCAAGTTCGCGGCCCGCCTGGGCTTCTCACTCGACCGCGCGTGCCGCAAAGCTCTGCTCAAATACCACGCCGATATCCTCAACGCCTCTGTCCCGCGCCTTTGCGAAGAGGTCTACCGCCTCTTCACCTACCATTCTGCTGAGGCCGCATTTAGATTGATGTGGGAGTTCAAGCTCCTCGGCGACCTCCTGCCCGAACTCAGCGCCTACATTGACACAACCGGTGGCGCAAAATCCCCGTTGTGGAAATACCTCGCCGCCCTTGATGCCGACCCGCAGAGCGAAACCCTCACCAACGGCGTGCGTACGGCTTGCCTGTACTATCCGCTCTTCATCGAACAGCTTCGCAAAGAGGAAGCGCGGCTCCCCCATGGGCGTATCAACAAGCAACACATCGCCCGTCTGACCCTGCACCCCCTTTCGCAAAACCTTCACATCCCAAAAGCCACCCTTTTCACCGCAGTCGCCCTTATGGATGTCCAACGCCGTTTCTCCGAATCGCCCAAAAAAGGGCGCGGGCACCGTTTTTTATCTCATGCCCTTTTCCCGGAAGCCCTCGCTTTCTACCGCCTTCTGATCGCCGCCGAAGGGGGTGACGCCTCGTTACTCAACGAATGGCAAACGCTGTACCAAAAGAACGTCGCCAGCCATGTGCCGCCGCCATGCCATGACGGCCAGCGGGAGACTAAGGCCAACGAAACCCGCGACGGCGAAGAGACCCAGCCCAGAAAACGCCGCCGCCGGCACAAACCGCGGACGGACAGGGTGCCCGACACTCCGAACCAGTCCTCCGCCACCCATCCCCAACCCGCCCGCCCCGTCACGGTCACAGAAGTCGTCCCCGACGCCTCACCTGTGCGCACCGACGGATGCGGCTGAACCCCAGCACCTTCAGAAGGTTTTGCCCTTGCCGTATGCGTCACCGCTTCCAGTACAGACTCGAATATGCCGCCCTGCGCCTGTCCGCCGCACTCTTGAAGGCACTGCCGTATCGCGCGGCCCTGACAGCGGCATGGTGTTCCGCGGCTTTCACCTTCCATGTTTGCCGTTTCCGGCGCCGCGAAACCCTCCGCCGGATACGGGAGGTGTTCGGCCCGGATTATCCCGCCCGCGACGCCCGCCGCATCGCGTGGTTATCCCTGAGGAACATGTCGTTCAATCTGGTCGAAATGATACGCGCTCAGGATATTGACCGCGCATGGATTGACCGGCATATCCCCGCTTTCGCCTTGTATGTGCCGCAGGTTCAAGCGCTCATCCGGCGTTATGGGGGCGCCGTGATCACCGTACCCCACATGGGGAACTGGGATCTGGCCGGCTGGGCTTGCAACCAGTATGGCATCCGCATGTTCAGCATCGCGGGAAAACAGAAGAACCCGTTGGTCAACGATTGGGTGAACCGCCAGCGCGAAACAGGCATGGCGATCCTCGAACGCGGCAGCGGCACGCTCAAACAGATCATCAAACTGCTGCGGAGCGGCAACGCGCTCGCCATTCTTCCGGATGTTCGGGTCTATACGCCCGATCTCAAAATCCCTTTCCTCGGATCCACCGCCAATTTCGGGCGCGGCATGGCCATGTTCGCCATCGCCGCCAAGGTGCCCGTCATCCCCGCCATCCTGCGCCGTGACGGTTGGACGCGGCACAGGTTTGATCTCCTGTCCCCCATTTATCCCGATCCTTCTTTAGACAAAGACACCGACGCCCGGCGCATAACCGGCATCGTCATAAACCATGTGGACGCCGCCATCAGGAAAATGCCCGAACAGTGGTTCTGGTACAACAAACGTTGGGTACTCACCCCCGTCCGCGAAGGCGGGTCGCTTTCCGCTCCAACCCCTCATCTGAAAGGAACACAACACCTATGATCCGGGTCAACGAAAATTACAGCAAACTCCAATCATCCTATCTTTTTTCCGAAATCGTCAAACGCGTCAAGGCGTATCAGGCTGAACACCCCGACAAAAACAATATCCTGCGTCTCGGCATCGGAGATGTCACCGAACCCCTGCCGCCCGCCTGCGTCGAGGCTTTTCACAAGGCCGTGGATGAAATGTCTGTGCGCGCCTCCTTTCGCGGGTATGGCCCGGAACAGGGGTACCCTTTCCTGCGCGAAGCTATCGCGCAGCACGATTACCAGTCGCGCGGGGCGAAAATCGAAGCCGGCGAGATTTTCGTGAGCGACGGCTCGAAATGCGACACCGCCAACATCCAGGAGCTTTTCGCCGGCAAATTGGCAATCGCCATTCCCGATCCGGTTTATCCCGTCTACGTGGACACTAACGTGATGGCGGGGCGTACCGGCAAGAGCAGCAAAGGCCGTTACACAGGCTTGGTCTACCTCGACAGCACCGAAGCCAACGGCTTCGTGCCGGCTTTGCCCGACCGGCCCGTGGATCTCATCTACCTCTGTTTTCCCAACAACCCGACCGGAGCGACCGCCACACACGGGCAGCTTGCCGCCTGGGTGCGCTACGCGCGAGAGAACAAGGCGCTGATCCTCTTCGATGCGGCCTATGAGGCTTTTATCCGCGATCCGTCTTTGCCCCACAGTATCTACGAGATCGAGGGCGCCCGCGACGTGGCCATCGAATTCCGCAGCTTTTCAAAAACCGCGGGATTCACCGGCACGCGCTGCGCCTTCACGGTCGTGCCCACATCGGTTGTGGCCTACACCGGCAAGGGCGAGGCCGTGCCGCTGAACCCCATGTGGAACCGCCGCCACACCACCAAGTTCAACGGTGTCGCCTATCCCGTCCAACGCGCCGCCGAGGCCGTCTATTCGGAAGAGGGGAAAACGCAGACACGGGCACTCACGGATTTCTATCTCGGCAATGCAGCCATCATCCGCGCAACTTTCACCGAACTCGGTTACCCCCTGACCGGCGGGGAAAACAGCCCCTACATCTGGGTGAATGTCGGCAAAGATTCATGGAAATTTTTCGACAAGCTGCTCAGACGCGCGCAAGTGGTCACCACCCCCGGCGCAGGTTTTGGCCGCTGCGGCCAGGGCTTCATCCGTATCAGCGCCTTTAACAGCCGCGAAAACGTGGAGGAAGCCATGAAGCGCATCCGCAAGGTCTTGAAGTAACCTCGAATTTGGAACACGTACATGTTGGAGCGATGGAAGAATGATCCTTGGGCCTGTGGGCTAATCCTTGCCCTCTCCGCCATACTCGCCGCATGGTCAGATGACGCCTATCCGAAACCGGACTGGGAAGACCGCCCCGACCCGTTGGCCAGCCCGTACGCGGTGCCGGGCGGCACGTTGCGCTTCGCCGCGTTTCAGCCGCCGAAAAGTCTCAACGCGTACATCGACTCCAACACTTACACGCGGCAAGTTTTTGGCCTGATGTATGAAACCCTGTTGGGAACCGATTCCGTCTCCACGGAGTTTACCCCCTATCTGGCCTGCCGCTGGACCATCTCCGGCGATAAACTCACCTACACCTTCGAAATCGATCCGGCCGCCTCATGGAGCGATGGTAAACCCGTTACCGCCGCCGACGTCAAATGGACGTTCGACCAGGTCATGGATCCGCGCCACACGACCGGCGCCGCCAAAGTGATGCTCGGCGTTTTCGATTCGCCCGAGCCCCTCGGGCCGCGCATGATCCGTTTCCGCGCCAAAGAGTCCCACTGGCGCAACCTGCTTGCGCTCGGCTCCTTTGAGATTATGCCCAGCCACGCCTTCAAGGGGCAGGATTTCAACCGGCTCGACTTCGACAACCCTGTGGTCTCGGGGCCTTACGTGCTCGACACGGTCAAAGAGCAGATAGAAATCCGCATGCGCCGCCGCCGCAACTGGTGGGCGGGCGCGCGTCTCTCCACGCGCAACACGATGAATTTTGACACCCTGATCTTCCGCTACTACACCGATAATGAAAATGCGTTCGAGGCGTTCAAGAAAGGGCTTGTGGATGTCTACGCCATTTACTCGGCGCGTATCTGGGCAAATGAAACCATGGGCGAGAAGTTTGACAAAAACTGGATCGTGAAATGCCGCGTGCGCAACCATAACCCCATCGGGTTTCAGGGGTTCGCCATGAACATGCGCCGGCCGCCGTTCGATGACCTCCGCGTGCGCAAAGCATTCGCGCATCTGGTGGACCGCGAAACCATGAACCGTACGATGATGTTCAACGCCTATTTCCTGCACCGGTCGTATTTTGAAGACCTTTACGATGCCGCGCACCCGTGCACCAACGAGACGTTCGCCTTCGACATTACGCGCGCAAAGCAGCTCCTGCGCGAGGCGGGCTACATACCCAACCCGCAAACCGGCCTCCTTGAGAAAGCCGGACGCCCGCTCAGCTTCAGTTTCTTGACCCGCGACAGCGGCGCGGACAAATTTCTCGTCATGTGCGCCAACTCGTTCAAGGAGGCCGGCATCCAGATGAAGATCGAGCGGAAAGACTTCGCCGCTTGGATGCGCGACATGGACGCGTATAACTTTGACATGACCTGGGCTTCGTGGAGCGGATCCCTTTTCCGCGACCCCGAAAGCATGTGGCTCTCGAAAGAGGCCGACCGCCCCTCCGGCAACAACATCACCGGCTTCAGAAACCCAAGGGTCGACGCACTGATCGAACAGCAAAAAACGGTTTTCAGCATCACCGAACGGAATGCGATCAACCGCGAACTCGATGCCCTCGTTGCCTCCGCCGTACCTTACGTTCTCCTCTGGAACATCAACACGACCCGCTTGCTTTACTGGAACAAATTCGGCATGCCGGCGACGATCCTCGGTAAATATGGCGACGAGCGTACCCTCATCGGCTACTGGTGGTACGACGCGGACTCGGCGGCCGAACTCAAAGCCGCCCTATCCTCCGGCGACCTCCTGCCCCACCGCCCAGTCCTTGTCGATTTCGACACCGTTTTTAAACCTCAGCAACGCACAGGATGCATTGCCCCGTCCCAGTAACCAGCAACGTGTAACCCCTAACTCCCGAAAGAAAGCCATGTTTCCCATCAAATTAGACCGCCCTTTAATCGTTTTTGATATTGAAGCCACGGGCACCAGTCCGCGTTCAGACCGCATCATCGAACTCGCCGCCATCCGTATCGATCCGGATGGCACCGAGCAGAAAGGGTACTGGCTGCTCAATCCCGGCGTTCCCATTCCCATCGAAACCACCGCGATCCACGGCATCACGGACGAGATTGTCCGCGATCAACCGTCGTTCAAAGAGAAAGCTTTGGAAATCCTGACCTTCTTTGGCGAGGCCGACTTCGCGGGTTTCAACGCCGGACGTTTCGACATCCCCATGCTGACCGAAGAATTCGCCCGTGCCGGTATTCCGTTTGATCCCGACCGGCGCCGCCTATTGGACGCGCAACGCATCTTCCACTCCCGCGAACCGCGTGACCTTTCCGCCGCGCTCGAATTTTACTGCGGCCGGTCGCACAACGACGCGCACGGCGCGGAAGCCGACGTGCAGGCCACACTCGACGTGATTATCGGCCAGTTCAAGCGCTACCCCGACCTGCCGCAGGATATGGAAACGCTGGACAGGACGTTCAACCCGATTGACCCCTTTAATGCGGACCGTTCCGGCCGGTTACGTTGGTTAGACAATGAGGTCGTCATCAACTTCGGAAAGAAAAAGGGCGCAAAACTCAAAGACCTTGCCAGCGAGGATCCCGGTTTCCTGAAGTGGATCATCAAGAACGACTTTCCGCACGACACGCGGCTGATCTGTGAGAACGCCCTCAAAGGGGTCTATCCAACACCCCCGCGCCTGAAAAACACTCCCCCCGAACCGGTACGGTAACACCCGTCCGGACAGCGTGAAAATCTTGCCTGATCCCCCCAATCTGTGGCTTGCCCTGAAACCCTGTTTTTATTACACTACTGAACATTGTAAAGGAAACGATTATGAAACGCGTTGTACAGTGCCCAAAATGTCAATCCAAGCTGTCAGTTTTTGATCTCGGCAAACCGATCAACCAGAAGTGCCCGAAATGCGGGAA
>JALHET010000116.1:0-1625 GCA_022839525.1 Lentisphaerota bacterium | reverse complement strand
CCCCAAGCGGCCTCCGCACCTGCCACCGCCGCACCCAAGCCCGCTCCTGCCCCGGCAGACCCTGCCCCGGCAGCTTCTTCCCCGGCTGCCTCTGCCCCGGCTGCCTCTGCCCCGTCCCCGGCTCCGGCTTCTGTTCCAGATCCTGCCCCGGCAGCGGCAGCAGCGTCTGATCCGGTTGCGCAAACCCCAGCGGCCACATCAACACCGGCGGCGGCGCCTAAAGAGAGTGCGCCCAAAAAACCGGAGGCGCGTCCCGAGTCTGCACCCGCTCCCGCGACAGCCAAACCCGCCGCGACCGACGAAGAGGAGCCCGTCATCCCTCACAGCGGCGTGTCGTTCCTGCATATCATGGTCATCATCGGGCTGCTGGTCCTCTCCATCATCATGCAGGTGAGAAGCAAGAAGACGGCGCACAAGAACTACGTCGACCTCGCCAACCGCATAAACCGCCTCGAAGCGAAGATCCCTGCGCTCGTCAAATAGTATCCGGTGTTGGCCTGGGAGCCCTTGTGTCTGCCAGGCTTCCGAACCAAAAATGGGGATACGCATGGATTCCATAGCCATTGAAGCCAAACTGAAAGAGATGATTGTCGAGCACCTGTTTCTCAATGTGGCGCCTGCGGATATTGACACCGGCGCATCATTGATCGACGCCTATGGCGTGGACTCCGTCTGCCTGCTCGAACTTGTGGTCGGCCTGGAAGAGGCGTTCGGGATCGTCATCGAAGACGGCGACTTTGACGTCCGGAATTTCATGTCGGTCGCTGCGCTGCGCGACTTCGTCCAAGCGAGGCTTTGAGCAACTCCCGCAAAACGGGATTATTCGTACGTAAAAAGATCGGCTTGCGTGTACTGTTTCCCCGTGGCGGCGTTGAGCGCCGAAAGGACAATGGCACGGGTATTGGGCGTAAGCCATCGGCCTTTGCATGCCCGCGCGATCATCTTGTGCGTCATCTGGACAGGCGAAGCCATCACCAGATCGTGAGGTTTTAGCCCGGCTTCATTCAAAATGCGGGCAATAGGCTGCTCCCCGAATTCCCGTTTGATTTCTTTGTTTATCGTCCTGGTCATGCGTTTCCCTCTGCCCCCGTTTCCCTTACCGGCAACCTCACCGGTAGGGACACCTCCCTGAAGCGTCCGTCCTTCGGCTTGCTCAGGGTAGACGGACGGTTTGGGGAACCGTCCCTGCCAAAGTCACACGCAACATGTGTTCTAGCTCCGCTGGCGAAAGGCTTGCCGCCTGTCAGCAGCCGCCCCGGTAGACTGGCAGCTCGGCATCTTTCAGGAATGGCTGTTTCTCGTCTTTGGCGGAAAGCACCGGATCGGCTATCGGCCACCCGATCTTCAGTTCAGGATCATTCCACCGGATTCCCCGGTCATCACGCGGATCGTAGAACTCAGAACACTTGTATATAATTTCCGCGCTTTCGGAAAGCACACAGAAGCCGTGCGCAAAATGACCCGGTATGTAGAGCTGATGGTGATTGGACTCCGAAAGGATTGCGGCCGACCACTTGCCGAACGTCGGCGACCCTTTGCGGATATCAACCGCCACATCGTAGATCTCGCCGCGGACACACGACACCAGTTTGGCCTGCGGTTTGTGAAGCTGGTAATGTAACCCC
>JALHET010000577.1 GCA_022839525.1 Lentisphaerota bacterium | reverse complement strand
GCACTTGACGATGTCATAGTAAGGCTGGAACACCGACGGCCCGGTGCGTCCCGCGAACCACGCCTTGGTCTTGGCGATCACGCCCGGCAGAAGCGGCGGTAGCAGCAACAACACGGCGATATGAATCAAGGTTTCGAGCATGGATTAAACCCTTTCCACCTACCGTTTCAGCCAGATTGCGAATAGGTTTTTGAATGGGAAGAGCGTACACATCAGAATCAACAGAATCACGAGCACGTACAGGACGTAGTGCTGTGTCAGGCCACGGTGGAACCGGTGGAACCAGGCGAAGCCCTCTTCGACTTTTCTACCCGCCGGCATCAAGAGCCGGTCAAGTACCGCATCATCAACATGGCTGTACGCATGCGTCGACACCGGGAAGAGCCTCGTCACCTGCGGGCGGTGGTCGGTCGGCCGCAACACCCCGCGGAAAATAAACACCAGCATGCGCGCGAATGATCCGGCGGTATACTGCATGCGCGCGTCCGGCCGCGCGTAACCGCAATCCCAGGTGAGGCTACGGCGCGCCGCCGTGACGGCCTCCTTTATCCGCATCCGCCAGACGATCCCCGCCACACAGGCGAGCAACAGCAGGGCGAGCAACGAGATCACGCCCAGCGGCGCTGTTTGCGCCACGGGCCTCGCGGTAACCCCCATGCCCTGCAGCCAGCAGCCGGTGGCCGCATCCAGCGCGGACGCCACCGCCGAGGGAAACACGCCGATGAGCGCGCATCCGGCAACCAGCACGGCCATCGGCATGCGTTCAAGGCGCGACACCTCGCGCGCATCCGCTGCGGGCTGCGTACGCGGTGCGCCGAGAAAAATCGTTCCCATGACCTTCACGAAACACGCCAGCGCCAACGTACCGATCAGCGCCAGCGTCGGCACCCCGACCAAAGCCGCAAGCGCACCGCCCGCTGTACCGGCCGCCCCCTTCAACAGGCCGAGATACAGCAGCCATTCGCTGACGAAACCATTGAGAGGCGGCAACCCGCAAATCGCCACGGCACCAACGAGGAAAGCGGCGGCTGTCCACGGCATCCGTTTGGCGAGGCCGCCCAGTTGATCCATCTGGCGCGTACCGGTCACCCGCATCACCGCGCCCGCGCAGAAGAAGAGCAGCGGCTTGAACAA
>JALHET010000576.1 GCA_022839525.1 Lentisphaerota bacterium | reverse complement strand
GAGAGGCGATCCAGCTCCGTATCGTCGATTGCAACACACAAAGCTGATTCTTTGGATTGCAGCAATCGCGTCACGCTAAGACGACTGTGGAGTAGCGCAAGCCAAGAGGATTCTTTGTAATCATTTTTATACAGAATGGGGGTGGCGTCCGTATTGTAAGGCGGATCAATGTAAACGAAGTCGACAGACTCTTGCCAGCGGCTCTTAAGTAATGAGAGCGCTTGGAAATTGTCAGAATAGACGATGCATCCATCCATCGCGCCGTCGAACTCTCCACACCCTGAAATCAGTGCATCTTTGAATCGCTGGTCAAAGAACTTGGTGTCGAGAACGAGATGCCGATTGGCCTTCAGAAACTTAACCGATAGCGGACGCGTGTAAGCCACCGCCCCCGTCAGGTCGGCCTTGATTTCATCAATGGCGAAGAGGCGCACCCATTCCTCGCGCTGGGCATCGTTCTTGGCGATCTCCGGGTAGAGATCTTCATGCACACGGTCGAGAGTGACGCAATAGTTGGTCTCGACCACGAACTTCTTCTTCAGCCAGAGGCGCTTCTGGAAGTCCTCTATCTGCGCCAGGAACTCGATCAGCTTGTGAGCGATCTTGCGGATGATGCGTATCTTCGATAGATACTGCTCCACGCGCGGCGCAGACTCGTTCTCCACGTCGTCGAGATGCATGACTTCGTTCTTGATGTAGAAGTCCAGTTCCCGGCGCAGGAACCGGCCCAGGTCCTTGTGGATGAAGTAGTCGAAGGTGTTCCGCTTGGTGTAATCCGAGAGGCGCTTCTCCAGGACGGTCTGCTCTGATGTTGTGCCATCGGCACGCCGCCACTTGGCGGACAGCGACTGGTTCCATGCTGCGGCACCATCTGCGGCTATAACAGCCTGGACGGCCTCGGTGTTCAGGGCGTCTTGCTTGCGCTTGTCCGGGTCAGGACGGACGGTACTCAAAACGGATGATGAGTTCACCATTCTCAACGGCAACCGGGTTGTCTGCCGCCAGGATGAACCGCCGGTCCTTGCCGTTTGACGCCTTGACGTTGTCTTTCTCGGTGTCGGCCTCAACGATCTTGAAATGGACGCGGCGTTCGTCTGGAAGGCGGAAGGCATAGTCGCGGAAGGTCTCGGCAGTCTTGATGTAGTACTGGTCGTGGTTGGCCCAGTGGAGCTTGACCTCTTCGCCCTCGTAGGGGATGGCGTAAACGCCCTCCTTGTAACGGCGGAGCGAGATGAAGTCCCCCTCGTCGTAGTAGCGGGCGAAGAAATCATAGAGATGCGAGAACACCTCGTTCTGGAGCGCGATCATGTCCACCGCTTCTTCGGCATAGCGCGCCCGCAGTTCTTTGACCTTGGGGGCTTGTTCGGGGTCCATTCCGGCAGCCCGGACACCCTCGATGACCTTGTCCAGTTCTTTCTGTATCTCGACGCGATCCGATGACTTGTACTGCTTGAACTCCTCCTCGACCTGGGGGAGAAGGTCGCGGTCCAGGAAACGGGTGATATCATCCCGCTTGGCGTTCATGATGCGGTAGATGCCGAAGTCCAGGTCCGCTTGATCGAGCTGGAAGATCTCGGCGAGCTTGGCCTTGAGTTTTTCAACTGGTGTCATGTGCGCTCCTTGTCTACACGACGCTCCACCGGACGGCGAAGAGCCGCTCAGAAGATGTCCGTTGCTGCATACGCCGCTCCAGCGCGTCAATCAGCTTGTCACGCTTGGCGGTGATCTCGTCTTCCACGTCAAAAATGCGTTGCCGCAGGCGGCGCTTCTTGGTCTCCATCTCCCGGATGCGTTCCTGCAACTCGTGTTGCTCCTGAACGGTGGTCGCTTGGCGAGCCTGGCGGTTCAGGAGCTTGATCTGCTCCTTGGTGTCCCGGAGTTCCCGCTCGGCGGCCAGGATCATGTCCTCCGCCCACTTCTCAAGCTGTTCCCGCGCCTCATTGAAGTGGCGGCTGTTCCGCTCCAGCGATCTGCTGATCGTGGCCTTGAGATGCCGATCCGCCTCAGCCGACAACCGGGTTTCCGTCGCCGAAGGAACGGGCATTTCAGTGCCGGACGTTCCCCAGCAGTTGAACA
>JALHET010000575.1 GCA_022839525.1 Lentisphaerota bacterium | reverse complement strand
GAAGGCATGAGCTGGAACCTCTACTTCCTACTGAGCGGAATGATGTTTCTCGAGTTCCTCATTTGGGGGGCTTGGAGCCCGGTGCTGGCCTCGCGCCTGCTCGGAACCCTGAAAATGAGCGGCAAACAGCTGGGATGGATCTACGGCGCAATGCCGCTGGCCTGCATCATCGCGCCTCTGGCAGCCGGACAGATCGTCGACAAATGGTGCCCCACGCAGTGGTATCTCGGTGCCGCACATCTGGCTGGCGCCGTTTTTCTGTTTATCGCCGCCCGCGCCAAACGCTTCTGGCCGATGTTTATAGCGATGGGTCTGTACGCGCTCTGTTTCGCGCCGACGCTCGCGCTGGTGAACTCTTTGGCGTTCACGCACATCCCGAACCCCGAGGTTGAGTATTTTCGTGTCCGCGTCTGGGGCGCCATCTCGTGGGTCGTGGCCGGACTGCTGCTGACAGCCTGGCGCCGCTCCGGCAAGTGGCAGGTCGTCAACTCCGACTGCCTGGTCATGGCCGGCGTATGTTCCCTGATCATGGGTATTTATTGTTTCTTCCTGCCGCATACCCCACCCGCGCACAAGGACGGTGCGCTCTTCCCGTTCATGCAGGCGATGTCCATGCTCTTCGTGATCTTCCTGGTCATCTCGTTTGTCGTCACCACGCAGCTCCAGTTTTATTTTCTGGGGACATCCCGGTTTCTGGAAGACATCGGTACGCCGCACGCCTCTATCCCCGGCCTGATGAGCATCGCCCAAGCCGCTCAGGTTGTGGCCATGGCGATTATCTTGCCGCTGGTTTTCCGGAAGATGGGCTACCAGTGGACGTTGGCCGTCGCGACACTCATGTGGATCGTGATGTTCGTGACGTACGCCCGGATGAAGCCGCGTTTTGCGATCATCGCCTCCATGGCCCTGCATGGATTGGCCTACGCGTTCTTCTTTGATGCCGGGTTCCTATATATGGACCGTGTGGCTCCCCCGGAAATCCGCGGTTCCGCGCAAGCGCTCTACACCACGGTCACCCTCGGGCTGGGCCTGTTCGCAGGAACGCAACTCACAGGCTTGGTCATGGACCATTTCCGCCGCGAGAACACATTTGCCTGGCGCCCGATTTTCCTCGTCCCGTGCTTTCTGCTGAGCGTCTGCGTCTTTGCCTTTATCTTTCTCTTCAAAGGATAAAAACGGTTACTTTGAAAAGTCTTCCGGCGCTATCCCGACTGACTCGCCGGGCTTGACGGACATTTTCATCTTTTTGCCTTTGTAGGACACGCCGATCTGGCCAGTGGCGTTGTTCCCCGCAAAGATACGGGCTTCCGTCAACGCGCCTTTTTTCCAAACCGCGTTGACCGTATAATCGCCGCGCGCGCGCAACCCGGTAAACGTTCCGTCCGGCCATCTCTCCGGCAGGGCCGGAAGCAGTTTGAGCTGGTCGCCGTGGCTTTGCAGGAGCATCTCGGCAATCGCCGCAGCGGCTCCGAAATTGCCGTCGATCTGGAAGGGAGGATGGTTGTCCCAAAGGTTCGGCAAGGTGGATTTCGCCAATATCGCGTGCAAATTGTCATAGGCTTGCGCACCGTCGGAGAGGCGCGCGAAAATGCCGATCGTCCAAGCTCTGCTCCAGCCCGTTTTCGCGCCGCCATGCGCCAGCCGGAATTCCAGCGAGCGGCGCACCGCGTCGCGCATGAACGGATCGCCATCCAGGTCAATCTGGTTGCCGGGAAAAGCCCCCAGCACATGCGAGATGTGCCGGTGCCCGGGC
>JALHET010000574.1 GCA_022839525.1 Lentisphaerota bacterium | reverse complement strand
GGAAGACAGCCATCATCTGTTCGGCGAGCGGGTTGATAATGCATGCGTCGAGACCTGCGCTGAGCGCGGCACCGAAAAACACCGAATTGACCAGCTCCCGCTGGGGAAGGCCGAACGAAATGTTCGAAACGCCGAGTATGGTTTTTACACCGAGAGCATTTTTGACAAGCGGCAGTGCCCGCACCGTTTCCATTGCTTCTTTTTGCTGCGAGCTCACGGTCATGGTGAGCGTGTCGACGATAATGTCCTTGCGGTCAATGCCGTATGTTTCGGCTGTTTTGATTATTTTTTCGGCGACGGCGAGCCTGCCTTCCGCGGTCGGTGCGATGCCGTCTTCGTCGAGGGCGAGCGCTACGACAACGCCGCCGTATGTTTTGACTACCGGGAATACGGCGTCCATAACCGCTTTTTTGCCGTTGACGGAATTGACCAGCGCCTTTCCGTTGTAGTAGCGGAGCGCCCGTTCCAGTACCGCAGGTTCGCTCGAGTCGATCTGCAACGGGGTCGGAAACGTGCGCTGAATCGCCTTGACCGCGTCGGTCATGACTTGGGCCTCGTCGATGCCGGGCAGGCCGACGTTCACGTCCAGTATGTGCGCTCCCGCTTCGATCTGTTTTTGCGCTTCCGAAAGAATGTAGTCCATGTCGGCCGCGAGCAGGGCTTCCTTGAATTTTTTCTTGCCGGTCGGATTGATGCGCTCGCCGACGATAAGCGGCCCTGCAGCTCCACCGATTTCTGCATGCTGCGCCCAGGACGTGACGACAGTCCGGTTTTTCCGGACAACCGGCAGCGGTTCACGTGCGCTGCAGGCGGCGACCATCGCTTCGATGTGTTCGGGCCGGGTTCCGCAGCAGCCACCGAGCACGCGTACACCGATCGAGGCGCACCAGGCGAGGGTTTCGGCAAATTCGGCTGGTGCGACTTTGAATATGGTTTTGCCGTTCTCGACAACGGGGATGCCTGCGTTCGGTTCCATGAACACCGGGATGCTGGCGGCATCTACAAAGGCTTTCGCAAGTATTTTCGCGTTTTCCAGCGAGCTTCCGCAGTTGAATCCGACAGCATCGACTCCAAGACCTTCCATTACGGCAACCACTGTCTCCGGAGGCGCTCCGGTAAGCATGAGGTTTGTATCC
>JALHET010000573.1 GCA_022839525.1 Lentisphaerota bacterium | reverse complement strand
AATTACGGAAATTCGTTGTTCCGGAAGTCGTATTCGGGGAAGGCGCATCCAGTCTGTGCGACCGGTATGCGCTCAACTTCGGTTCGGAACGTCCCCTGATTGTCACCGACCCCGGCATTATCGCCACCGGACTTGTCGACACCCTCAGAGCCAGCCTTGCCGCCGCAGGGCTTTCTCCGGAAGTCTTTTCCGGCATCAGAGCGAACCCCCGCGACGTGCAGGTTCAGGACGGATGCGACTTTTACCGTGCAAAAAAATGCGACATTATCATCGGCGTCGGTGGCGGCAGTCCCATGGACTGCGCCAAGGCAATCGGCATTCTTGCCGCCAACGGAGGCAGCGTTTCCGGCTTTGAAGGCATAGACAACGTCGACATCCCCGGCCCTCCGCTCATCTGCATCCCCACAACCGCAGGAACGTCTGCCGATATTTCCCAGTTTGCCATTATAAACGACACCCGGCGGCACCTGAAATTCGCCATCATCAGCAAGACAACCGTCCCGGACGTCGCGCTGATAGACCCCGCTCCTACCCGAACAATGAACCCGTACCTTGCCGCCTGCACCGGCATAGACGCGCTTGTCCATGCCATCGAAGCCTGTGTTTCTACCGCCAGCTCACCCATAACCGACCTCCATGCCCTCGAAGCCGTCAGGGTTATCGCCGCCAACCTTGAAGCATCGGTACAGGATGCCCGTAACGAAAACGCGCGCGAAGCACTGATGTATGCCAGCATGCAGGCAGGCATGGCCTTCTCGAACGCGAGCCTCGGGGTTGTCCACGCCATGGCGCACAGCCTGGGCGGCCTGCTCGATCTGCCTCATGGAGAATGCATCGCGCTCCTGCTTGCCCCGGCAATAAAACTCAATTTCGACCGGGCGCGGGATAAATACATCGCCGTCGCGCGGGCAGCCGGAATCCCGGCCGAAGCGCTCGGAAACGGGCAGGCTGCAGAAGCCCTCATAGACTGGATATCCCGCCTTCTCGAACGCGTCGGCATCGCCCCGGGGCTCGCATCCCGCGGCGTCAGGAAGGAAACCATACCCCTCCTTGCCCAAAACGCCGTTTCCGACCCCTGCGCCGTCACAAACCCCATGCCGCTGGACAGCGAGCTCATACAGAGGCTGTATGAACGGG
>JALHET010000572.1 GCA_022839525.1 Lentisphaerota bacterium | reverse complement strand
CTTCCATGATAGTAAGGTCGGCCGAGAAGTTGGTGTCGAACACATACTTGAAACCGATGCGGCGGAGGGCTGCATAGATTTTTTTAGTGGAGATAACACCGGGCTCCAAGCCAAACTCTTCTCCGAGGGCGACACGAACTGCCGGGGCAATCTGTGCGACTCCGACAATCGATCCGTCCGCGAGTTTGTCCCATACCTTGCGGGTGGAGTGGTTTTCATAAATCGCTCCGACGGGGCAATGAAGCGCGCACTGACCGCATCGTACGCAGGGTGAGTCGGCAAGGTCTGCGAGGGCCGCCGGTCCGATAACCGTCTTTCCGCCGCGTCCCTGGTACTCGATTGCATTGACTTTCTGCATTTCCTGGCATACTTCCACGCATCGGCCGCAGTTGATGCACTTGTTGCGGTCGAACACAATCGCGTCGTTGCTGTTGTCTACGGGGCGGTCGATGATAAAGTGCTCGAAGCGGATCTGGCGGAGGCCGAAGTCGGCGGCCAGAGACTGCAGTTCGCACTGGTTGTTGCGGGTGCAGGTAAGGCATTCCTGGGGATGGTTCGAAAGGATCAGCTCGAGGACCGTTCGGCGCGCCTTGACGATTTCAGGATCGTGGGTAATGACGCTCATGCCTTCGGTAACCTTGGTGCAGCACGCGCGGATCATGCGCGCGGTGCCTTCCATGCGGACGATGCAGATGCCGCACGAGGCCCAGGCGGGAAGATCCGCGTTGTAGCACAGCGAAGGTATCTTGACGTTCGCCTGTTTGGCGGCCGCGAGGATTGTGGTCCCTTCGGGGACCTGAACGGCCTTTCCGTTTATTTTTACGTTAATCATTCGCCTTTCTCCTTATTTCTTGTCGATGGCGCCGAATTTGCAGGTGTTGAAGCATTCGCCGCACTTCAGGCACTTGGTCTGGTCGATGACGTGTTTCGACTTCTTTTCGCCGGAGATGCAGGTCGCGGGGCACTTGCGGGCGCACGCGCCGCAGCCGATACACTTGTCGTTGATGATGAACTGTAGGAGGTGCTTGCACTTTCCCGCGGCGCACTTGTGGTCGACGATGTGCTCGATATACTCTTTTTCAAATTTCTTGATCGTCGAAAGCGTGGGATTCGGCGCCGACTGCCCGAGCGCGCACA
>JALHET010000571.1:1196-2096 GCA_022839525.1 Lentisphaerota bacterium | reverse complement strand
GGTTCGGCGGATAGTGTCGGTTCCGCATCGCGCGGGACTGCGGTGGGAGCAGTCAGCTCCTTCCTGAAAACCGAAGGCGTCAGAATCGGCGGCAACTGGACCGGTTCCGTCTCTCCGTCCTGGACCTGGACCGACCCCTGGCACGACGGCTTCGAGCTTGACGACTTCGATTCCCGGAGCCTTTCGGCCGACGTCGGCGCCAAAATCTTCTTCGACGCCCGCCCGAACGAGGATACCCGCTTCTACGGCTCCTTCAAGACCTCCTGGCCCTTCGGCGAACAAGCCGACATCGGGGTGTTTGAACTGTTCGGGGACCGCGTCTGGAACGATCGCCTGTTTTTCCGATTCGGCAAGCACACCGTCAAATGGGGTGTCGGCTATTTCTGGAGCCCCGCGGACGTGGTCAATAGTACCGAAATCGATCCGACCGACCCTGAAGCGCAGCTCGAAGGTCCTGTGAGCCTCCGCGTGCACATGCCGGTTCCCGGAACCCAGACCAATTTCTGGGCCTACGCGATTGTTCCCCCGGGCATCGAACCTGCCGAACTGGTTCCCGAAGACATCGCCTATGCCGGCAAGCTCGAATTCCTTTTGGGAAATTATGAAATCGGAGCCGGCGCCTTCTGGCAGCGCGATCTTGCGCCCAAGGCCATGCTGACCGCAACCGGCTCTCTGTGGCGCTTCAATCTCTTCGGCGAATTCGTCGCAGGCTGGGGCAGCGACAAAAAGTTTGTGAAAAACGTAGCCGGCGCATTGCAGGAAATGTCCGCAGGATCGATCCCCGGGGAAAAAGACGACAACGGCGTCTATGTGTCCGCAACCGCAGGCTTTATGTACATGGACAACAAGAACGACTTTACCGCCGCGTTCCAGTATTTCTACAACGGCGACGGCTATTCA
>JALHET010000571.1:0-1137 GCA_022839525.1 Lentisphaerota bacterium | reverse complement strand
GCTATTCAGATTCGGCCCGCAAGAACCTTATTACGGATTCAAGAAGTCTCGTATCGCTGCTCGAAACGCTCCCTCCCGGCACGGTTCCCGGCCTTGATTCCCAGAATGCTTCCTACATGATGCGCGGTCTTGTCGCCAATGCCGGCCTGCATTACGCGGGACTGTCGCTGTCGAAAACAGGACTTGCGGACGACAAGCTGTCGGTGTCAGTGTTTGCCATGGCAAGCCTTTCGGATCTTTCCGGAATGGCTCAGCCGTCGGTCAGCTGGAATTTCTTTGACGGTTTCAGCGCAAGCCTGAATCCCCTGTTCTGGTGGTCCGCGGACGCACTCTGGGGTGCCGGCAACGACGGTGAATATGTTATCCTTTCAGGCGGTCCGTCCGTCTCTCTGTCTTTCAAGGCGACCCTCGGCTCCGGCAAGTTCTAGTACCAACACCGTGCCGGCTCCACGCCAACACCGTGCCGGCTCCGTGCCGGCCCCAGGCTGGCACCCGACACGCATGACCGGCTCCGCACAAGCCGGCTCTGGGCCGGAGGCGGGGCGGTGGCGGCCGTCAGGCGGGCACGGGTTCTGATACGCCGGAGGCGCTGGCAGTGCAGCCTTCGAAGGATCGGTGCGCCTTGAAGTGTGCGATACGAGCGGACCATACCTGGTTCGTTCGCCTTTCTTGTAAATTCTTGTCCCGGATAGTTTGCGACGGAAACAAAACGGTAAGGATGCGTTTCCCGTATGCCGATAGTGTGGGTAACACTACCCGGGAGGTACGCTATGAACAAAAAGTTGCAGCCGTGTCCGTTTTGCGGAAGCACCGATCTGGACGATTGCCATTCCTATATCAGGTGTAATAGATGCTTCATGTGCGGACCCAAGATCGAGACCCGATTCTATTCGGGCGTCGACTTGTTCGACTTCGATTTCGCCGCGAAAATCTGGAACGACCTGCCCCGCAAAGCTGTCTGCAACGCGTGAGCTGTACTGGCAAATCCTTGAATTTACTATATACTCCTTGTCCAGGAGGCTACTCTGATGCTGTATGAAATTGGCCGTTTTTTTGTTGACGGCTTGCTGTCGCTGGATTGGCAGAACTATATGATGTTTGCCATCGGCGGTTTGCTGATCTGGCTTGCGGTTGCCA
>JALHET010000115.1:8007-8954 GCA_022839525.1 Lentisphaerota bacterium | reverse complement strand
TGGATGTGCAAGGCATGGGAAGAAAGCCTGCGGGGCGCAACGGTGGTCTGTCTTGTGCCTGCGCGGACAGATACGGCGTGGTGGCACGACTACGCCATGAAGGGGCATATCCGCTTTTTGCGGGGACGCCTGAAGTTTGGGAACGCCAAGCATTCGGCACCGTTTCCGAGTGCGGTGGTGGTGTTTCCTGCGAACCCGGAGTTGAGGGGCGGCGCACGGCTGAGCGATGTAGCGAAACAAGGAGAACAAGACCATGCCTAGCAAAAAGACAAAATCGAAGCCAGAAGCAATCCGTCGTAGGCTGGACCAGCTTGTTCGGTGCAACTGCGCCGAAGCCGGAACATGCGATAACCCGGATTATTTTGCGGATTGTGCCGGATTTCCAAGCATCTGCCCGCATTCGGTTCCGCACAAGCCAATTCGTGGATGCGATGACGACGATGCAGTATGCCCGTTTTTCGCGCCACTTGCTGGGCCATGCAAGTGCGTTCCCGTAGATTCACCGAACCCGACGCTTCACCCTCACGCGACCGAAGGGAGCGTGTAGCGGTGCAAGCGGTTGTTCGATCTTTTCTGGCATGGATTGCAAAATTCATCGGCAACAATCGCGGCAATGATCGTCGCCAACTGTACCCGCAACTGTGGGACTGCTGGCCGAAGTGGACGGGGAGGAAGAACCCACGCATTTTTGCGGCACGGACGCTGATATGCGGCTGGCTTACGGGCCACGAAATAAGCCGCACGGAATGGGGCTATGGCGGCGGTAAGTACGCGGACATGAACTGTCGCTGGTGTGACAAGACTATCCGCGTTCCAGTTGCAGACACGTTTAAGCCGGAAGGATTGCCGGATTTAGGAGACACCGATGCAATTTGACGCCAACCATCTATTCGCGCTTGCGGGATATGCCGAGGCAGACGCCGAGACAATGGCGAACCATATCCGCA
>JALHET010000115.1:0-7984 GCA_022839525.1 Lentisphaerota bacterium | reverse complement strand
CAGCCATCGCAGAGCGTGAATACGCATCGACGATTGATGTCCTGCGGATGTTCAATGGCGATCCAGCGTGGGCGTGGCTGGTTGAAGAGCTGCGGAATAATCTGCGGAAGCTGTCACGGGCGGTGGCTGTTTATAGATCGAACGCCCATCCTCACGGTCGCGCTCCTGCGCGTACCGTGCAGGGTGTTGTTGGCAATTCTGGAGGTGACAAGTGAAGCGCAAATGGAAGTTCCGGATCGAAACAGATGGCCCGTACAGCAAGTCAATTTTTGTAGACGCGCAAGGCCGTCACGATGACGACGCAAGGTTTGTCGGAACCGAACATGAAGCGTCGCAGGAGGCAACACGCAGATGCTTCGCATGGGAAGACCGAACCGGAGAAACACCGGCGTGCATCGAATACATTTCATGTGGAGTTGCCAACCCTAGCCATCAGCCGCCGCCGAATGGCGGTAGGCTGGATGGCGTTGTTGGCATTCCTAATCAGGAGAAAGCATGAAAGTAAAACGAACAGAGCGTGGCTGGGCTGGGCATTTCATTTGTGCGAACAGGTGCCGATTCCGACGCAATACGCTTTTGGAAAAAGGCGAGGTCCGCATCGTCGTGTCGAGCGTCGGACTTATGGAAAAATGGACGGGCGACCCGCGACAAGATCGAAATGTGAGCGGGTTTGAAACCATCGGGTGCGGACGCTACTACGAAACGATGGTCTTTCACGCCGAACCCGCGCCGTCGCGCTACTTCGACGCGGATGTTAGCCGCGGGGTTAATTTCTCCGCGCCGTGGTGCATAGCCGAGATAGACGCGGATGACAAGGCNNNNGCGAACGCCCAACATGATGCGGTTGTGGCCGAAATCGAGGAGCGCATGGCGGCGGGCGAATTCGATAATGCCAACACCAGAATCACCGATTCCGGCAAGGACTGAAATGTACCGCAAATCCATCCGCACGAAACGGCTAGAAGCGAAGCGCAAACGGTGCGCCGCTATGCGGGCCGCGAAAGAACGCAAGCGCATGGAGCGGGTGTCGGCCATGAACGGCAAAGGTTCGGCCCGTATGCGCTCCTCAGACGCCCGCCGCTATGCGGACGGGTGGAGGCGCGTCTTTGGTGGTGGACGCGGCAGGCGCGATTCTGGGGGCAAGGAGGGGCAATCAGAAAATAATGTGAAAAAGGTGCGTCAAGGCGTTGACAATACAAAACGGTTAGCGTATGTTGTGAATCAGTAGGCCAAAGATGAATAAGGCAGCACAACAACTAGGAAGGCTTGGCGGTAAGGCCAGGAGCGAGGCAAAGACCAATGCAAACAGAATCAAGGCCCAACGATATTGGGATGCCGTTAGAGCAGGGACAGCCAAGGGGCCACGGAGGGGGAAGAAACCAGCCGGGTTACATGAAGGCATGGAGGAATGCACACCCATATAGCGGGCTGTGTGAAAATTGCGGGAACCCATTTTCCAACCCAACTCCAAGGAAGTATTGCTCGAAAGAGTGTCGCCAAGAGGCATTCAAGGCGAAGCAGGTCGCAAACGCCAAGCCACGGAAGTGCAAAACATGCGGGGTTTTGTTCAAGGCAAGCAAGGCGTGGACTTCGCATTCGTTTTGTTCGGATGCGTGCCGCCCGAAACAGCCGACCGAATGCGCGTGGTGTAACGGGCCAATGCCAGAGCAAAGGGGGCTGTTGGTTGACAAGTACTGCTGCTCCGATTGCAAGCGTCGTGCGCTGGCGGCAAGAGCCAGGGCCAAGGCAAAGGAAAAGGCGGAAGAAAAAGAGAAGCAGCGGCGGCGCGAACTTTGTGCCGCGCTACTTCTTTGGCGCAAGGGTGCAAGCATCCAAACGATAGAGGAAAGGCTTGAATGGAAAGAAGGAACGGGCAGCGGAAAGATGCTTCGGTCTGCCGGGTATCGGCAATCAACAGAAAAAAGGAAAAACGGGTCTGTATGGCATGAAGTTGAGGCTGGCTTCAATGCGAGGAGCCAACAGTTCAGGCTTGAGCGCGACTTTAGGGATCATGCCGTCAACGTTCTTTCTGGATTCTTTGAGTATGTTAGGCCGGAAGTTTCCATCCCAGGCACCAGGCGCAAGATCGACATTGTGGTAAAGCACGGACTGCACTCGTTCGGCATCGAGTTGAAAAACGGAAATCGCACGGCGAGGCTGGATCAAACACTGGGGCAAGCGTTGGTCAAGTGCGCGGCACTCAAGCTGATCCCCGTCTGCGCCGTTCCAGACGACATTCGAATGGATAAGGTTTTTCTAAACGGTTGCAAGGCAACGAAGGTCATAGCTGGGACGATTAGCCAAGTCGCACATGAAATGTTGCAAGTCGTTGCGGGACACCCCTTAAGGTACTCCGCTAAAATTTAAGCGGCTAAACCCCAGCTTACGAAATCATGAAAAAGTAAATTGTAAATGTTCCATCATTCACATAAAGGTGCAATAACATGACAAAGAAGAAAACGGCAGACGAGCGGCGGCAGGCCACGGTCGATGAAAAGCGCAAGGCGGCCCGAATCCAAACCCGCCCCGAGATCGAGATGCTGGCCGTTGACCGGCTGGTGCCCTATGCAAAGAACGCAAAGAAGCACGACGACCGGCAGGTCGCCGCCATTGCCGGAAGCATCCGCGAGTTCGGATTTACCAACCCGGTGCTGATCGACGGGCAGGACGGAATCATCGCCGGGCATGGCCGGGTGCTGGCGGCGCGGAAGGCCGGGCTTTCCGAGGTGCCGTGCATCCGGCTGGCACACCTGACGGACGCCCAGCGGCGAGCGTACATCCTGGCCGACAACCGGCTGGCGGAAACAGGTGGCGGGTGGGACGCCGACATGCTTGCGGCGGAGGTGGAGGCGATTGATTGGGCGGAGTTGGAATCGTTCGGGCTGGATAACATGGACCTTGGCGAAATTCTGGCGGAGGCCGAGCGCGGGGCCGAAGGCGATGCCGACGCGGAGGCGCAGGTGGACCGCGCCGAGGAGCTAAACCAGACGTGGGGCGTTAAGGCTGGCGACCTGTGGCTGGTTGGCGAGCACCGGCTGTTGTGCGGTGACTCGACGAAGGCGGAGGATGTGGCGCGGGCGTTGAGCGATTCGCCGGTTTCCATGATTCACGCTGACCCCCCATACTTTGGCAAGGTGGACGAGGCATGGGACAATGACTTCAACGGATACGAGCAGTTCCTCGACTTCCTTGATTCCGTGTTTGCTCTTTGGATTCCGAAGACGATGGACCGGGGCACAAGTGCGTGGTGGTGCGCTCCCGATTTTGCGTGGCACATCGAAGAGAGGCTGCGGAAGTATGCCGCCGTTTTCAACCACATCGTATGGACAAAAGGCAAAAGCCTGGGGACGACGGTTTCGGTTGAAGACATGAGGCGATGGCGCCCACGGTCTGAACGCCTGTTGCTGTGCGAAAAGCAGCATTCTCCAGACGCGCTTCTGGCGTCCTTCAACGCAAAGACGGCACACATCGCGGCCCGCTCCGCATATTCGTCCATCATCGACCGCCTTGTCGGATGGCTTGAATCTTCCGGTCTTTCGCTGAAACAAATCGACGCCTGTCTTGGAACAAACGGGATGGCCGGCCACTATTTCGGGCGGTCACAATGGTCCCTGCCAACAAGGGAGGCGTGGGGCAAGTTGCGCCCATTGTTTTCTTCTAAGGGCGTTGACATCGGAGAATGGGACGCCCAACGCGCCGAGTTCGACGCCCAACGCGCCAAGTTCGACGCCCAACGCGCCAAGTTCGACGCCGAAATCGCGGACAACCTCACGGACGTATGGGAAATGTACGCACCTTCCGGCGAAGAGAGGCCAGACCATCCAACGCCGAAGCCGCTCGCGCTTGTTTCAAAACTCCTGTCCGCTCACACTAGGCCGGATGATTTTATTGCCGACCCCTTCCTCGGCAGCGGCACGACGATGGTGGCGGGGCAGAATCTCGGCAGGCGCGTTTTTGGTTTGGAAATCTCCCCAGCCTACTGCGCGGTGATCCTCCAGCGCATGGCCGACGCGTTTCCAGGCATCGACATCCGCAAGTCGGAGAAATAGTCCGTGCCGATTGAATCCAAAAGCGAAATGACCGACAGCGCCAAACGCGCCGTCCTGGCCGACGCCAAGCGGCAGCGGCACATCGAAGCCGGGCGCAAGGTTGCGCGGGTCCAGCAGCACGAAGACCCGCCGCCCGAGGTGTGCCGCAAGCGCAAGCGGCTGGAGGCCGACTTCCCTGCATGGCTCCGGTTCCACGGCGGGGAGGCGTTCTCGGACAAGTGGAGTCCCGACCATCTCGCTGTCCTCGCCAAGATCAAGGAGGCCATTGACAAGGGCGGGCACTTTGCGCTGGCGATGCCCCGCGGCCACGGCAAGACGACTATTCTTAAGTGGGCCCTGCTGTACGTCATGCTAACCGGGAAGCGGCGGTACGTCGTGGTCGTGGCGGCGACCGCGGAATTGGCCGGCGCCCTGACCGACTTTGTGAGGGCACAGCTTATCGAGAGCCCTACCCTGCTGGAGCATTACCCACACGTATGCCATTACGCCAAGGCCACGGAGGGGAAGGCCATCAAAGCGAAGTACATGCTGCGGAGAGACTTCAAGCCGCTGGGGCTTGGCTGGGGCAAGGCCACGCTGATCCTGCCGACGCCGATGGGGCGGGACGCCCCCTATCCGTCTGACGGCGCGGTGCTTGAAGGCCACGGGCTGACGGGGGCGATCCGTGGCAAGTGGCGCGACGACAAGGCGGGGAAGGTTATGCGGCCGGACTTTGTTCTCCTCGACGATCCTCAGACGCGCGAATCGGCGGAGTCCCCCAGCCAATGCGCAATGAGGGAGCGAATCATCACCGGCGACGTGCTGGGGCTGGCCGGGCCCAGGAAGAAGATAGCGGCGGTCATGCCTTGCACCGTCATCCGCAAGGGTGATTTGGCGCACCGCTTCCTCGACCACGCCGTCCACCCCGAATGGCAGGGCATGACCTTTCAACTGGTCAAGAAGTGGCCGGACGCCCAGGACACGCTGTGGAAGGAGTACGCCGACATTCTCCGTGAGGGGCTTGGCAATGGGGAGGGTAGCGGGGCTGCAACGGCATACTACAAGAAAAATCGGGCGGCGATGGACGCCGGCGCGGAGGTGGCATGGGCGGCGCGGGTTCGGGACGGGGAAATATCCGCGCTACAGACGGCGGAGAACCTGCTGATTGAGTCGGGTTCGCAGTTTTGGGCGGAGTACCAGAACGAGCCGCAGGACGTGGCGTCTGGGCAGTACGAACTGACGATTGACCAGATCCTCGCCCACGCGACGGACCTACCGCGCCTGCATCTGCCAGAGCGCAGTGTGGTTCTGTGCGGCCACATAGACATCAACCGCGCCGGGCTCCACTGGGTCATGGCGGGGTTTGACCAGCAGATGACCGCCCACGTCGCGGCGTACAGCCGTCATCCAACGCGTGGCGAGTTGTGGCCAGAGAACGCAACGGAACACCTAATCGGCCAGTGCATAACGAGGGGGCTTGCTGAATTGTGTGACGCCATCGCCGGGACCGTGTTTCACCGGGGAGGGTCAAGGATGACGCCAAGCCTTGTCCTGGTTGATGCCAGCTTCAACAGCGAAACCGTCCACCGCTTTTGTGAAACGTGGCGCGGGCCGTTTAGGGTCATGCCTGCGATTGGCCGGGCGTCCACTCGCTACCAGTGGAACAAGGGAACAATCGTTGGCAGGCCGATGGAGCAATGCCACCGGCAACGCCCTCAAAAGCGGATTTGCCCCTATGTCATGTTCAACGCCTGCTACTGGCGTGAGGTTGCACAACGTGCGTTCCTCGGGACGCCAGGAGAAGCTGGTGGGTGTACGCTGTTCAACGCGGGCAGCCCCTTGGCGCACCGACCATTTGCCGAACACGTGGTGGCCGAGCGGTTGGCGGAAAAGTTCACGTCGCCAAAGGGTGAGGTTATATGGAAATGGAACCAGCCGACGGGGCATAATGACTGGGGGGACGCACTGACTGGGGCGTATGTGGCGGCGGCGATGGAGGGAATCACGACCAGCGGGGCACCCGTCGAAACGGGAATCCGCCGCCGCAAGGTCTACAGCGCGGCGGACTTTAGGAAATAGAAGGGACGCGACATGGAAGTAAACACGCGAAAAGTATGGCCGGTGGACTACCGAGGGGCGGTGGTGGGCGTTCCGATGGGGTGCCCGGATTGTGGGTGCAGGCGGGCCGAGAAGTCGGAGCCGGTCGGGAAAACCGGAATGGACAGAAGAACGTGCGCCCACTGTGGGCGGGTGTATCAAGAGAAAAAACAAGAGGAGGCCCCCGTGAGTTTTCGCATGTGCAAGTATTGCGGCAAGCGAATTGTCGAGGCTTTTGGGAAATGGGGGCGACCGATGGAGTCCGGGGTATATTGCTCCCGCGATTGCGCGGAAGCGGTGCATGGGTTCGACAACGCGCGGGAGAGCGACGGGCGACACCGCCACGCCCCAGTTGAGTTTGACGCCATGCCAGCGCCGGATCATGCCGATGGGGCAGACGACGGTGCGCTGGAAAAGGCGAGGCTTGCTCTTGAGGAGATGGACCGGGCCAGCGCGATTGACAAGCGGCTGCCAGACATTCTGCTGCGGATCAAGAACGGGGATACGCAAGAGCAGGTGGCAAAGCGGTGGGGGATGTCGCCGCCGAATGTCCGCGCATTGCTTAAGAAGTTTCGCGCAAGTAGCTGACGCGCAAAGACAAGCACGGTGCCAACCCCTGTTTCATTGCTGTTTTTGTGCCATAGGTAGAGAGGCGTCCCATCATCACCTCATACCGATTCACCTGGGCCATTAAGCTCGCGGATTAAACAACGGGTGGACGAACGCCTCTCTGCTAATTATGGCAGAGACCGTCAACAAAGAGCCGGAAGAGGTCATTGAAGACCTCGTAAACCAGCCACGCAACGTCAGCACGGACGGCGGGAGCGTAACGAACATCAGCGTACAGGACGCCATTGAGGCGGACAAGTACCTGCGGAAGAAGGCTGCAGAGGCCGCGAAGTCTCGGGGGATGGGCGTTCGCCTTGGCGTTCTTCGGGGGCCGGGTCACTTCTAATGGCCACCCAGCGCAAATCCGCAACCCCTCGCCGCAAGGCGGTCGCCCGCCGCGTGTTCGACGTGGACACCGCCGCCCGCAAGCGCATCGTGGTCAAGGCGTCCTACGACAACGCCCGGCACACGGACGAAAATGAGAAGCTGTGGCAATTCGTAGACGCCCTTTCCGCCGCCGCAGCGAACACGCCGCAGGTCCGGCAGATCGTACGCAATCGCGCACGCTACGAAACGGCGAACAACTCCTACGCTGCGGGCATTGTTGAGACGCTTGCCAACGACACGGTTGGACCCGTTGTTCAGTTGCGCGGTGGAGCGCGACTTCGAGCGGTGGGCCGCATCGGTTGGACTGTGGCAGAAGGTCCGCACAATGCGCCGCGCCAAGGCGGTTGACGGCGAAGCGTTCGCGCAGATGTTTACCAACCCGCTTATTCCCGGCCCCGTCAAGCTGGACCTGCGCGTGGTGGAGTGCGACCAGATTGAAAGCTGGTACGCCAACGTTACCCGCGAGGACGAAATCGACGGCATCCGGTTCGACCAGTACGGCAACCCCGCGATGTACCGGATGTTAAAGTTCCACCCCGGCGACCACCGGGGGCTTTCGCAGTTGGCTGGCGACTGGATTCCCGCGAAGTTCATGCTCCACTACTTTCGCCCGACCCGCCCCGGACAGGTTCGCGGAATCTCCGAAATTCTCCCGGCCCTCGGGCTTTTCGGCCAGTTGCGCCGGTACACGGCGGCGGTCATCGAGGCGGCCCAGCGTGCGGCGGAAATCAGTGCTGTCATGCAGACCGACCTTCTGCCCGACCAGATCGCGGCGGAGTTGGCGGACCCGGTAACGACGATTGACATCGAGCGCAACACCATCATGTCGCTGCCGGAGGGGTGGAAGCTGGCGCAGTTGAAGG
>JALHET010000114.1:1925-8497 GCA_022839525.1 Lentisphaerota bacterium | reverse complement strand
CACCCCGAGATCTTGCAGGTCGCAGACTACCGCGTCCACGTCCGCTAACATCTCTGGCGAGGGTTTGCGCCGCTCGCCATACAATGCGTAGACGGGAATGCCCCAGTCGGGATGAAGGCGTGTGTAGGTTGGCTCACCTGCGCCGGACTGCCCGAAAAAACCGTGCTCCGGGCCATAGAGCGCCACCAGCCTTTTGCCTAGGGAGCGTCGCAACACTTGCGCCGATGTGGCTCCATCGGCGGTTAGTGCCGCCTGATGGCTCAACACCCCGACCCGCTTTCCCCGCAGCACATCGAAGCGCCGCCTGCGCAACACATCCATGCCGACCCTCATGAGAGCTTTTCCCCATGTTTGAGCCGGTGTGATAGCACGGCAAGGCCGGCGGCGAGGTCTTCGCGTTTCACGATCACATCCGCCGGTACGGATAGCTGAGCCGGGGTGAAATTCCAAATGCCGCGTATGCCTCCGGCCACCATTGCCTCCACAACGGGCTGGGCTTCTTTCGCGGGAACGGTCAGGATGCCGAGCGACACGTTGAGCGTTCGGACTGTTTCCGCGATCTGTTCGGGAGGATAGACGGGGATTCCTGCGATCTTACCCCGCCGTTTCGGGTTTGCATCGAATGCCGCCACAATCTTGAACCCGTGATTTTGAAACCCCGGATAGCCCAACAGTGCCGATCCCAAACGCCCTACACCCGCCAGCACGGCTTCGTTTTTGGCATTCCATCCGAGGAATCGCTCGATCGCGGATATGATCTCCGCCAGGGGGAATCCGACCCTGGGGGTGCCACGCACCCCTGTTTTGGAAAGATCCTTCCGCACGACAATCGGATCCAGCGACAACACGCTCGCCACGACGGCTCCTGACGCGAACGTCTCGCCCTTTTCCGCCATTTCCCGCAATACGCGAAGATATAGGGGGAGCCGCCTCACCATCCTGTCGCCAATCTCGGCTTTTTGCGCTCCGCTCATGATCTCCACACCTTTCCTCACACATTTATCTGTAATGACCTTACCCGATCCGTTTTCGACACTAAAGCCGAGATTTCCAGCCCTGTCATGTGGTCTGTTGCTCCACGTTCAACAGAAACGCTTTGACGCCGGCCTTTTTCCCGATAGTCGCGCGCAGGTGCTCGAACGCCCGCATCACATCGGATGCCCGCTCGTCGGGAAGCACAAAAAGCGTCATGGTATTGGCTCCCGGCCACACCGCATCATCAAGCCGGGGTCCCGTCGTTTTACCCTTGCCCACGACACGCGGCATTTTGGTAAAACAGGTCACCCCCATTTCTTCCATGGCCGCCATGATCTCCTCATCCACACCAATATTGTAAACAGCCATGACCATTTTCATCTCAGAACCTCTGTTCGAGTAGCCACAGGGAATGCCCCTGTATCCCCATCAGCCACGCATCGCAATTTCACCCAGATGTCCCAAACTCGCGGCGCAATGAGCCGATGCCGCCGGCGAGAGGGGGCTCTGCCGGGTCTTGACGCAATCGATGAAATTCCGGTGATGTCCCGCCTGCGGCCCCAGCACATTTTCATCCACTTCCGCAAGGATGTCCGGATACGACGCCTGCAGCGCCCCGCGCGTGACCCATACCCATGTTCCATCCCGCCCGATCCAACGCACGCCGACGCCTTTCTCAAGCCGTCCGCCATCCGCGACCACCAGTTCCAGGCCGTCGCGGTACACGCACCGGAAACTGAAGGCGGTGGCGGTGTCAAAGATGCCGTCCCTCGGATAGATACCGTTCCCCGTGATTGACACGGGGGCGTCATGGCGTCCGGCTCCCCACAGCGCGATGTCACCGTGGTGCCCGATCCAATCCGCCAGCATGCCGCCTCCCCATGCGCTTACCCAGCGCCAATGGAAATCGCAGACACCCTGATAGGCACGCGCCGGCGCGGTTCCCAGCCATGCTTTCCAATCCAAAGCCGGCGGGGGAGGGAGGGGGGCAGGGTGTGCGGCAGGCCCCCTCCCGCCACCGGGCAGGCCGACCTCAATCCGGGCGACAGTGCCCAGCCGCCCGTTCCGCACCGCTGCGACCGCCTTGCGGAAATGACGTTGTGAACGTTGCCAGCTTCCGGTTTGCCACACGCATTGTTTCTCCGTCACCGCACGCAACAGGGCACACCCCTCTTCCAGCGTGTGCGAAAAGGGTGTCTCGCCATAGATGTCCTTGCCCGCCTGTGCGGCGGCGATGCCGATGGCTGCGTGCGAATGGTTGGGCGTGGCAATCATTACGGCGTCGATGTCGGTGCGCGCGCAGAGCTCGCGGTAATCGTTCACTGTGCCGCAACCGCGATTCCCGTAATGACGGTCGACACGGGCTTTTGCGGCTTCCATCTTGTCCCGGTTCACATCGCACACGGCCCGCACAACCACGTCGTTCAGGTTGAGGAATGCCCCGAGGTTGACGGCACCCATGCCGCCGACTCCGATCATGCCCATCACAATCTTACTGCCCGGCGCATCCCGACTCAGTACGCGCTGGGGCACGATGTTCAAGGCGGCGCACCCGGACGCGGTTCCGAGCAAATTTAAGAATTTCCTGCGCGTCGTTTTCATAAACACACGATTTAGGGTTAAGGCTGCTAGCCGGTTAGAGAGTGGGGGAATCGCGCTAACAGCCTTCTGGCTGTCAGCCTTGCCTTCACTTCGCGACCGGTTTGTCGTCGGCTTTCAGATCGCCGAGCGCGTACTGTAAACCGTCGAGGATGTGCCACAGGCGAGCCTTCTCGATAAATGCGCGTTTGTCGTGGCCGAAGGAGGTGTAGAACACGCGGCCTGCGCCGTACGGGCGGATCCAGCTCACCGCGAAATCCTTGTCCTCCCGCTTCTGGCCTTTGACAGAGGCGGTTTTCGCATCCGACAGGTCGAGCGAGACCAACACATGCAGTTTTGAGCGGTCGTAAAACGGAGACTTCTGCTGATAGACCTCTTCCCCGCATTTGAAGCCCTTGCCTTCAAACGCCTGATTCACCGGGTTCGCCGGGTCATCCAGTTTGAACGCCCAAGTCCCGCCGCCACCCCACGGGTGGCCGTCGAACAGCCCGCCCACCATCTCGGCCGCATCCGGGGCGTCGTAGAAATTGTCCGCGCCCGCGTGGATCACGCAAAGGCCGCGGCCACTTTTGACGAACTCGATCAGGTTCGGCACCATGGACGGATTTTTTTTGGCTTTCAGATTGGTCGTGTTGTTTAGGACAAGCGCATCGTATTTAAACAGGTTTTCTTTGTCCGTCAGCGACGCATAATCGGTCGAAAAATCCGCTTGGAACGCGCCGGTTTTTAAGGCCGCAATCTCCAGCGCCTTGTTTCCGTAGACGATGCCTTCACTGTGCCTGTAACCTTCGCATCTGCTGAACACCAGCACGTTGCGGGGTTTGGCCGGTTTCGCACGCAGCGCGTTGCCGATCAGCGCCTCCAGTTGCGCCACCTCCCCGGCCGAAACGACGGGCTCTGGCTTTGGCGCCGCCGCCGGTTTAGCCGCCGGTTTCGGCGCTTGAGCCAACCCCGAAACAACGGGAATCATCAGGACGGCGCATGCCGTCCGTACAGCGCTTTTCATGGACACTCCTCCTTTTCTGTTTGCCGCAACCCGTCCGGCAGCAGGTGAGCCTGTCTCCTCCGCACGTTGCGGCTGAACAGACTGTAAAGCACCGGCACGAGAATCAGTGTGACAATGGTTGAAAACGTCAGGCCTCCGATGACCGTCACCCCCATGGGTTTCCACGTTTCCGAACCTTCACCGCCCGCTAACGCGAGAGGCATCATACCAAAAACTGTGGTAAGTGTGGTAATCAATACGGGACGCAACCGCTGCCGTCCGCTCTGCCGGATCGCGTCGGCCATATTCTCGCCCCGGGCCCGCAGCGTATTGATGTAGTCCACCAAAACGATCCCGTTGTTCACGCCTGTTCCGACGAGCAGGATGATACCGATGAAACTGAACATGTTGAAGGTCATGCCGAACCCGTACAGGGAGAACAGCACACCCGAGAAGGCGAACGGCAGGGCAAGGAAAATCACGAGCGGATAAATGAGCGACTCGAATTGAGCCGCCATCACCATGTACACGAGCACCAGCCCGAGCACCGTCAGCCCGATGAGGTCCGCGAAAGCCTCGGCCTGTTCCTTGACCATGCCGCCATAGGTGATGCGCGTGGCCTCCGGCAGCACAATCTCTTTTTCGATGGCCTCCTTGATGCTCGCTGTCACGTCACCGATGGAGCGCCCGAAGTAGTCCACCTCGACCTTCACCATGCGCTCCTGATCCTTGCGTTCGATGTCCAGCGGGCCGAGCTCCTGCACCACCTCCGCGATCGAGTCCAGGCGTACGCGCCGCCCGTTAGGCAGCACCACTTCGGAGTTGAGAATGTCCGCCAGCTCGCCGCGCCGAGACTCTTTCAGCCGCATGAAGATCCAGTATTCGTTTTCGCCCTCACGGAAATCAGAGGCTTCCTTGCCGTAGAAAAGCGTCCGCACCGTTTCCACAACGTCCGACACGTTCAGTCCCAGCGTCGAAGCCTTCAGCCGGTCGACCTTCACAAGCAGCTCGGGTTTGCCGTCGTCCATGCTGATGCTCGCATCCTTCGCGCCCTGCGTACGGTCGCAGAGCGCCTTGATTTCTGCGGCCACACGGCGCGTCTCGTTCAGGTCGTGCCCCATGATTTCGATCACGATCGGCTTACCGCTGCCGCTGAACCTCCCCATTGCCCGGTTGAGGGTGCTCATGTGGGTTTTGACGAATTCGGGACGCGAACGCAACACGTCGATCAGACGCCGCCCCGCGTCGCGCGCGCTGAACTCTCGCTGATCCATGGGAATGAGCTTGAACTCGACGCGCCCCATGTGCGTGCCTTGCTTGCTTGAGCCGAATTTGGAATCGCCGCACCGCCACCGCGAGTTCACGATGTTCTCTTTCCCGAACATCGACACCCCCATGGCGCGGACCTCTTCACAGATCCGGCTCGTCTCTTCCACGCGCGTTCCCAGCCCCAACTCGAAATAAACCGTCAAGTCGCCTGAATCGGTGTCGGGCGAGAACTCGGAGCCGATCAGCGGGAAAAGCGCGAGCGAGAAACAGAATATCGCGAACGCTGCCATGCAGACCAGTCCCCGCCAGTGTAGTGCCCAGCCGAGCAGACGCCCGTAGCCCTCCTCGACCCAGCCAAACACCCGTTCGCTGGTGCGGTAGAGGGCGCGGCCGATTGCCCCCCCCCCGATCCTTTCGCGGTCTTCTTTCAGCATGTGCGCTGCGAGCATCGGCGTGAGCATCAATGAGCAGAACAGGCTGGCCATGAGCGTCACCGTGATGATCCCACCCAGTTGCCCGAAATAGATGCCCGTCATGCCGGTCACGAAAACCAGCGGAACAAATACCGCCACGGTCGTCAGCGTGCTCGCCGAAATCGCCAGCCCCACTTCCCCCGTCGCGTACATCGACGCTTCGCGCAGTTTCACCCCGCGGCGCGTATAGCTGTCGATATTCTCCAACACAACCACCGCGTTGTCGACCACCATGCCGATCGCCACCGAGAGCGCGGAGAGCGAAATGATGTTGATTGTCCATCCCCGGATGAACATGAAAAAGAAGGCGATAATCAGCGAAAACGGGATCGTCAGAACGATCACCAGCGATGCCCGGATTGTCCGCAGGAAAAAGAAGGTGGTCAGCGTGACAAACAGCCCGCCCCACATCAGCGTTTCCGTCACATTCCTCAGGGACTGGCGGATGAAATCGCTCGTGTCCATGAGGTTGACCATCTTCACGTCCCGGGGCAGAAAATGCTGGTACTCCTTTACTGCAGCGGCTACCGACTTGCACACGTTCATCGTGTTCGCGCCTGACCGCTTTTGCACCACGAAGATCACGCTCTGCCTTCCGTTTGCACCCGACAGGCGCGTCGGTTCTTCGAACCCGTCGGACACCTCCGCCACATCACGCAGGTAAACCGCGCCGCCATACTCGTTACGCTTGACGACGATGTCTTTGGCCTCGTCCGGATCCTCATACTCACCCGGCACGCGGACGGTGTAATCGATGATTCCGCTTTTGATGTTGCCTGCCGGGAGGGTCAGGTTTTCGTTGGCGATGGTTTCCTCGATCTGCCCGAGTGTCAGGCCGTATCCCGAAAGTTTCAACGGGTCGATATCGATGTTGATCTGCCTGTGCAACCCGCCGTAGACCTGGACGGCGCCGACGCCAGGCAGGCGTTTCAGCGCGTCACCCAGATCGTCCTCCACAATGTTGAAAAGCTTTTCCCACGATTCTGTGGCCGTGGCGGCATAGGTGAGCACCGGCATCGATGAGCTGTTGAACTTGTAGACGATCGGCTCTTCGATATCGTCAGGCAGATAACGGCGGGCAATACTGAGGCGGTCACGGATATCGTTCGCGGCCTCTTCCAGATCCGAACCCCACTCGAACATGCATGTGATGGCCGAGATGCCTTCCCTCGTGCGGCTCGTCACCTCATCCAGATTGTTGACAATGCTGAGTTGGTTCTCGATCACACGCGTGACGCGGCCCTCGACGTCCTCAACGCTCGCGCCGGGCC
>JALHET010000114.1:0-1879 GCA_022839525.1 Lentisphaerota bacterium | reverse complement strand
GATCACCGTGACGGACGGCGTTTCAACTTCAGGAAAGAGATCAACCGGCAGATACACCAGCGACACCAGCCCCATAACGAGGATGGCGATGAAGATCATGAGCGTGAAAACAGGGCGTTTAACTCCGAGTTCCGGCAACCGCATGGTCTACTCTCCCCGTTTGCCTTCGGTGTCCGTCACTTGCACGGGAAAGCCGTCCGTCAGCCGGTGCTGTCCCATGATGACGACCTGTTCGCCTACCCTGAGGCCTTCGGCGATCTCCAGTGTGTTTCCGTCCCGCGCGCCGACCTTCAGCTCGCGTGTCTCGGCCCTGCCGTTTTTGACCACGAAAGCCAAGAAACGCGAACCTCGCCGCAACGCCACATCCGCCGGTAACGTCACCACTCCGGTCTTGGCCTCGAGAATAATGCGCCCCTCCGCATAAAGCCCGGGCCGCAGCAGCCATTCGCCCGCCTCGTTCCTTTCGTTCTTGAGGCGCACCTCAACGGTGGCGGTGCGCGTTACGGGATCAACAGCCGGATAGATGCGCGCGATGAGCCCCATAAACGTTCTTCCCGGAACCGCATCGGAATAGACACTCACAGCGGTCTTGCCGGTCGTCAACAGGTGCAGATACGGCCCCGGTATCGCGATCAGGAATTTCAGTTCCTCCATCGGGATGATTTGCACGATCCGCGTCGATGCGTTGACCATTGCCCCGGGATCGACATATTTGGCGCTCACCACGCCGTCCATCGGCGCATGGATGTACGCTTCTGTGAGGTTCACGTTGATCACTTCGGCAGCGGCCTGCGCCTGCACGAATTGCGCTTCGGTTTGCGCGAGTCCCGTGACCGACTGCTCGTAGGCCGTCCGGGCCAGATCGCGCTGTTGCTCGGTGGTCGAACCCTCGGCAAACAGCTTCTCCATGCGCTTGCGCTCACGGTCGCGGTCCTTCAGGACCACCTTGGCGGTATCGATCGCCGTTCGCGCGGTTTCGACTGCGGCTTTTGCCTGCGCCAACCGTGCCTGGATGTCGCGGTGGTCGATGACCGCGATAACCTGCCGGTTGGTGACGGCCAACCCTTCCAGAACCGGCGTGCCGTCCGCAAGTGCCAGCGTTTCCAACCGCCCCTCAATTTTAGGCATCACGTCGACGGTACGTATGGCTTCTAGCGATCCCGTCAGTTTGATCGCATTCGTTATGCCGCCCGCCTGCACCTCCGCTGTCCGCACGGGCACAGGCTGTTGCCCTTTTTCCTCCACAGGAGGCTTGGCTTTCTTCTCCGCGACCCGGTATCCGTACCACGCGCCGGCGGCGATGCCGGCCATGAGCGCCAGATAAAAGAGGCCTTTCAGAACGTTTATCATTTCTTCTCCAAATCCTTTCCCAGAAGCCCTCTCGCCTGATCCAGCGACAACCGGGCCATGCTGTGATCGAACAACGCCTTGTAGTAATTGCCCCGGGTCTCTGTCAAAGCCGAGCGCGCGTCAACGATCTCGACCTCGGTGTTGACACCCTCGCGGTAACCGGTCATGGCCAGCCGCAGCCCTTCCTCGGCGTGTTGCAGGTTGAGCCGTTGCGATTCGACATACTCTTCCGCGTTCTTCAGGTTGAGTAACGCCTGCCGGACGTCCAGAAACACATCCTCCTCGACGCTCTTGAGTTCGATTTCACGCTGTTTCAGACGCGCCTTGGCGGCGATCAGCCCGCCCTCGCGCCCTAACCCGTCGAAAAGCGACCAGTTCATTTCGAGCGCCGCCCGCTGGGTACCGGACCACTCGTCGTCGCCGTCGCGCGCACGGTCTGTGCCGGCGCTCAACGTCAGGTCGACCTCCGGCAGGTAGGTGCTTTGGAGCATACGCACGTTTTCGCGCTGCATGCGGATGTTCAGTTCGG
>JALHET010000570.1 GCA_022839525.1 Lentisphaerota bacterium | reverse complement strand
CGAGTTCACGGGTGATGATGGCGATAAGGAGCGGGTAGATGAGTTTTTCCTGGGAGAAGCTGGAAAGGAGGGGCATGCCGAGAATGTTGACTGCGGCGCCGATGCCCGCGGCAAGGAAACAGGAGATGCCGAGCGCTTCGACGAAGGTGAACAGTACTTGCATGATCAGGATTTTGTAGGAAGCCTGGCCGCGGATGATAAAAGGTCCGAGGCCCCGCAGTGTGCGGCCGAAAAAGCCGAGGGTGTACGCCGAGGCTGAAGCTTTTTTTCTGATGCCCAAACCGATTTGCGCGATCATTTGTATGAAAGTATAGCTTATTGAAGCGGAAAAGTATATTGCGACCAGAGGTCGTCTCATGCCCGAAGGCGAGGTGCCCGGGTGCCGGGGCTCGGCTGTGCAGCTGTGCTCGCCTGTGCGTGTCTGCGGCGCATCGCTTTCGCAAATAGCGCGATCGTGGTACGTTCGTGTCCTATGATTCGATCGGTGTATATTATCCAGCCTCCGCTTGTTCAGCTGAATGGGCCGTATCCCTCGGGAGCCTACCTGGCCTCGTTCTTCCGCATGGACGTCTTTGGCGGCGCGAAACAGGCCGCGGTTCGCTGGATCGATGCGAATAACCGTTTTTTCCGCTATCTCTTTTGCGCCCGGGGCATCGGCGCCCTGTTCGACGCTTGCTCGGAGGCAGCTCTTGCAGAAGCGGACGCGCTGGAAGCGGCAAGCGTTTCCGCTGCTGCGGGAAGCGCAGCCGAAGGCGAGGCAAACGAAACTCGCGCATACTGGCTGCGCCGCTTCGTTTCGGAGCGGGATTCCTGGACGGTCTGGATAGACTGCATCGTGCGGATCCTGTGCGGCGCAGGACGCGAGGAAACGCATGCCTTTGTCCGCTCGCCGTATGCACCCCGCGGTCCCCGGAGCGAGGCCTTTCTTGCTTCGCTGGAATCCGATCCGTCGCCGGACGACGGCCGCATGCTTGCTACCCTCGCGCTCGAAGACCTGGCCGACTTCGTCACCGAAGCGTTCGATTCCGAGTTTTCGCTCGTGCGGTACGCCGAATCGCTTGCTTCGAGCGTGCGCCGTTTTGCAGACATCGAAAAAGCGCTCGACAGACCTGTCATGAAGGAATTTCTTGAACCTTGTATCC
>JALHET010000569.1 GCA_022839525.1 Lentisphaerota bacterium | reverse complement strand
CGCTATCCTATAGCATGCGCATGAAGAAGTCGTCCGAGCACAGGGCCAGTGCGCCCCACGCCGCCACTACCGTGGCGGCCCCCGGCTCCGCGTCCCCGCACGCGGGCAGCCGCGCGCCCGGCATCGTTGGCCGCCTGCACGACAGCGCCAATTTGTTGAAGCTGCGGGCGTACCGAACCCACCGTGAAAGTCCGGGTGATATCCGAGAAGTAGCCGTCCACGCTGGCGCCCCAGTCAAACAGGAGCAGGTCACCCTCGCGCAGTTCACGCTCAGAGGGCACAGCGTGCGGGTTCGCGCTATTTTCCCCGGAGCTGACAATCGGTTGGAAGGGCAGTTCAATTTCCGAGCCAGCGCAGTAGAGCGCAATGACCAGCTCGGCGGCGATTTGTTTTTCCGTTTGCCCGGGATGCACCGTTTTCAGCGTCTCCAACAGCGCGTTCTGGGCAATTTGGGCTGCCTGCTGCATTTTCGCAAGTTCGTCCGGGTCTTTGCGCAGGCGCAGGGTTTCAAATACCGCGCTGCCGTCCTCAATAGTGCAATCCAGCGCCGCGGATTGCAGAAAGTTCAATTCCAGGTAGCGCATCCCGCGGGGTTCTACCGCGACGCGTCCATTCCGCAGCCCAAGCTCCCGAAAAGCAGTCGAGAACGCGTCCTGCCAGGTGGCGGGGTTATCCGGGTACAGGTAGGGTTTCAGGTCCATGCGCGTGCTGCCCAGCTTCAGCTGCTCCAACTGCGGGAGCACTAACGCTGCCGCGCCGGATGGGGTGATGAGCAGCACAGTCGGGCGCTCCATCAGATGCATGTGCATGCCGGTCAGGTAAGTAAAGGTTGGGCCGGGGTTAATTGCTACCGCGTCCAGGTGCTGCTGCCGCATCAGTTCAAGTAAGTGTGAAAGTCTATCTGCCATTGGCTGCTCCGGGAGAATATTGACCATGATTATAATGCAGCCCGCCGTCGTTTTTCCGCTCGAAGCTCCGAAAAGCCATTTTCAGACAGAGTTTGCATAGAGTTCCGGTTGACGCGTCTTTTCCGCCAGATATAATAACTTTATGAAATCATTGCACAGCATCTACAATTTTTCTACGATGCAGCATTCATGCATGTGTCTGGGGCGGGGAAGCTAACCGCCTCTTCTCTAACACT
>JALHET010000568.1 GCA_022839525.1 Lentisphaerota bacterium | reverse complement strand
ATCGAACGGCTTGAAGCCGACCTTGAGTGCCGGCGAATCCGGACGCAACCGGAAATCGCGCTTTTGGGCGTCTACGAATTTCGGATCGGTGAGCAGCGACCCCGCATCCATCGGCGTGCCAGTGAAATAACTGCGCGGAGTCATCCGCTGCTCGCGCCATTCTTTCCATTCCTGTCCCGCGAACACGAAGGGTTGCCCGTCCGTGCGCCAATAGACGTTCCGGGTGATGTACTTCTCGTAGTGCGGCCATTTCTCATACACGAACAGCCGTCCGCGATCCAGATAGACGATGTTGTTGATGAACACGCAGGAGCGCGCCACGTCCATGTCGATGGCGTACTTCCGCGAGAAGGCGATGATGTTGTTGAGATACGTGTTGCAGCCCGTTCCTATCTGCATCCGCAGCGCCGCCCCCTGCGTGTCATAAAGCAGGTTGTTCTCGACGAGGAACCCCAGGCATCCTGAGTCCAGATAGATGCCGCGGCAGTCAACCCTTCCCCCATCGCGCCCGCTGTCGTGGATGATGTTGTTGGCCAAAACGGTTTGGGGCTGGAACCCGAGGCAGTAGATACCCCCGCCGTCCTCCAGACGCTGCACGATGTGGTGGATCCGGTTGTGGGTGACGTGGTTGTTCCGCGTTCCGTTCAGGTCCGCGCTCCAGCACCACCCCACTGAAACCCCCGTGTACCACAGGTCGCAGATTTCATTGTGCGTCACCACATTGTCCGAGCTTGCGCCGATCCATACGCCGACGCCCGCGCCATGCACATGCCCTCCATGATGGATGAAACAGTTCTCGACCGTGTTGCTGCCTGCCCGGATCGCATCGGGCTCACATTTCGCCTCGCCGAGCTTGACACCGCCCGCCCCAATATCGTGGATGTGGCACTGCCTCACCACGCAGCCGCGGCTCCCGCTGCGCAGCCAGACCGCATAAGAATCGGCCTGGGTGAATTCGCACTTCTCGAACGTGCAGCCGCGCGCGCTGACGGCCTCGATCATCGCGCCAACATTAACGGCCGCCTGCGCACCTTCCTTCCCTCCCTCAGGCGGAAGGATCCAATTGGAACACTTGAACGTGATGCCGCGTATCTCCACATGCGAGACATGTTTTTGCCCTGCGGCATCGCCTCTCAGAAACAAAA
>JALHET010000113.1 GCA_022839525.1 Lentisphaerota bacterium | reverse complement strand
GGTACTGCAGGGTCCGCCTGCGGGAGAGTAGGGCGCCGCCGGGTTTTCTTCCGGGGGGCGCCACGGGCCGCAAGGCCCGGGGCGCCCCCCGTTCTTTTTCACGCGCGGAACAGCGCGCCGAGTTTTCTGCCGAGTAGCAGGCTGCTGCCCGCGACCGTGACGGTCAGAAACAGCATTGCCCAGACGCCGAGAGCCGCAGCCAAATAGCGGCCTATCCCGACTAGCTGAAAGAGTTCGAAGATGGTCTTGGTGATGGGATAGTACGCCATTTTTTGCGCCAGCATCAGGCTGTCCGAGACCTCCAGCATGCTGAAGGCGAACGCCAACAGTGTGCCAGCAATCAAATTGGCCATGATAAGCGGCAGTGTGATCCGGCGCAACACTGCCAGAGGGGGCGCCCCAAGGTTTGCCCCGGCCTCTTCAAGCGCGGTCGATGTCTGTTGCAGCCCGGCCACCGCGGCACGCACCATGTAGGGCAGGCGTCGCACCGCATAGGCGATCACCAGAAACAACGTGGGGTTCACCCTGACATCGAGAAGCGCGGCCAAACGGGGCATCCCCTGAAGCTGAGGCAGCCCGGCGAGCGATGCGCTGATGGCGATAAAGCCGAACGCCATGACTAAGCCAGGGACCGCGAGCGGAATCATGGCCATGGCGTCCAGCACGCCGCGCACGCGGAGCCGTGAACGCACCACCACCCACGCCACGGTCACGCCGAGGACGAGGTTGAACAGCACGGCAAGCGAAGAGAAGAGCAGGCTGTTGCGGATCGCGTTAAGGGTCATGGCATGTCCCAGCGCCTCGGCGTAATTTGAGGTGGTGAACTGTGTAGGCAGGACGGTGCGGTACCATGCGCCGGGAACCGAGAAGCTGGTGAGAAGCACGCCCGCGTGCGGCATGAGCGCGAGGAGCGTGATCGCCAAAAAAGGCAGGGCAATCAGTAGCCCTTTTATGCCGGAGACGCGCGTTGGCGTATGTGGACTAGCGGCTTTGGCCTGCATGGCGTAGGCTCTGCCGCCGAAAAGTGCGCGGCTCAGCGTATAGAGCGCGACACTGGCAACCAACACGACGGTGACCAGCGCGTAGGGGAAGGGGCTCGCACTGATTTCCTTGAGTTCGTCGTACACCTGTACCGCCGCACACCGCGAATAGTTCATGATCAGCGGGGTACCGAGCTCGGTGAAGCAGGCGATAAAAACCAGCGTTCCGCCGGCAAAGAGCCCTGGCATGACCAGAGGCAACGTGATGCGCCGGAAACGCACCCAGCCGTTGGCGCCGAGGTTTTGTGCGGCTTCTTCGAGCGCGGGGTCGATGTTGGCCAGCGCGGCCGCGACGTTGAGGTAGAGGATCGGGAAAAAGGCGAGTGCCTGCAAAAGCACCACGCCAAAATAACGTGAATGGCCAAACCAATCCACCGGGCCACACCCCAACAGGGCGTTCAGTGCGCCATAGGGGCTGAAAATCTGCATGAACCCGATCGCGCCCACGAAGGGGGGCAGCACCATCGGCACCAACAATAACGCGGTGAAGAGCCGCTGCCCGCGGAACGTGAAGGTGTGCGCCAGCCAGGCCAGCGGGAGAGCGAAACTTGCGGCGAGAGCGGTCGCGCCGAACGCGATGCGCAGGCTGTTGAACAGGCCTTCGGCATAAATCGGATTTCTGAACACGCCCAGCAAATAATGGGCGGTCAACCGACCGTTCACATAGAAGCCGCCGCTGATGACGCATGCGATCGGCCAAACCAAAAGCAACCCGAACGCACACGTCAGCAAAAGGGTTAACACCCACGCTGTACGGTTACTCAACATGCCATGCGCTGGAACAGACGGATCCGGTACAGGTTACAAGTCCGCCAGACAAGGACGAAATGATACGCACGGGTTGCGGGAAAGCGCAAGTCCAGAGTGCGGTGCGGGCATCACGTCTACTTTTGTCACGCCCCCGGCATCCGGGACGTCCATCCGTACTCTGCGTTGCCCCTCCGGTTCGTGTCGGTACGGCGGAAGGTCCCAGATCGCCGAAACCGTCCGTTTAGCCGCACACCCTTGCCACCAACCGATTGCGGATTTCATATGTTTAGGGATGCGGAGGAGGGGAAAAATATGGTACTTTCTACACGATGGATCAAGATTCCGTCGTCGGCCTTGAATCATGACGGTGACAACGGGATATGGCGTCAGATGTGTAGAAGGTGCGGGAGAACACGGAAATGAACGTTGAAAACAGGCTGTTCGAGAATCTCGGAAAAGGGAAGACGTCCGTCGGGTGTGTAGTGACGATGAGCGATCTTATCGTAAGTGAACTCGCCGGCGACTGCGGGATGGATTTCTGCTGGATCGACGCGGAGCACGGTCCGCACACGATACAGGATGTTCAACGGCACCTCATCGCGTTGCGCGGGACGGGGTGCGCGGGACTCGTGCGCGTCCGGGCGTGCGAGCCGATGCTCATCAAACCTTATCTCGACATCGCGCCGGACGGGATCATCGTCCCGATGGTCAACACCCCCGAGATTGCCGAGGCCGCGGTCGCCGCATGCCGTTATCCTCCGGCGGGTATCCGAGGTTGCGGCGTGCGCCGTGCGGTCCGTTATGGCTCGGAGGATTTTTTCGACTACCTGAAATATTCGGAGAGGTGGCCGCTCGTCATCTGCCAGGTTGAGCACATGACCGCAGTGAAGAACCTCGATAGTATCCTCAAGGTGCCGGGCGTGGACTCGTTCTGCATCGGCCCGTGCGACCTTTCGGGTTCGATGGGGATTCTCAACCGGATGGATGATCCGGAACTCAACAAGGTGATCGACGAAGTCGCGCTCAAAATCAAGAAGGCCGGAAAGTGGCTCGGCACGGCGGCGGGCGATTTCCCGCGCTGGAAACAGCGCGGCGTTGACTGGTTCGCCGGCACCAGCGACTGGGGCGCGATGGCCGCGGGGATCAGGGCGTTCAAAAAAGAGTGCGATGAGATCCGGTGAGAACCGAGGGGTGAAAGGTGAAGGTGGCGGGTATGCGTAAAGTCGTGTTGGTGACGGCGGGCGAAGAGCGATTGCCCGAGGGGATCGCGGAAAAAATCAAGGCGTTTTGCGATTTCCGGGCGAAACGGTGCGAGACGCCGGATGAATTGCTGAAGACGTTTCCGGACGCGGAAGTGCTGTGGATGTTCGGGCCAAACCTGTGCCTGAAGCCGGAGGCACTGGACAAGATGCCGGGCGTGAAGGCGCTTTTCAGATCCGGGTCGGGGCTGGATGCGCTACCGCTTGACTGGGCGAAGGCGCGCGGTGTGGGCGTGTACAACACGCCGGAATCCATCGCCGAATGTGTGGCCGAACACACGGTCGCGTTGCTTATCAGCTATATCCGCCAGATCCCGCAATACAACGCGCGGGCGAAAGCCGGTTACGAGTGGGGAAAGGTGGAAGGGATGGACTGGCACGTTTCCCACCGCACGCTCGGGCTCGTCGGCTACGGCAACATTGCGCGGCAGGTCGAGAAGATGATGAGTGGTTTTGACATGAAGGTGCTTCATTATGATCCGTTCGTGCCGGGCTCGTCGACGCTTGAAGACGTGTTGAAGTCTGCCGATTACGTGTCTGTGCATTGTCCGCTCACATCTGAGACGAAGGGTCTTATCAGTGCCGAACGCCTCGCGCTGATGAAGAAGAACGCAATCCTTGTGAACACGTCGCGCGGTCCCGTTGTCGACGAAGAGGCGCTCGCGGACGCGCTCGACACAGGTGTGATCGGCGGCGCGGCGATCGACGTGATGTGCGCCGAACCGCCGGACGTGAAGAGCCGCCTCCTGCAGCATCCGCGCTGTATTGTCACGCCGCATGTGGCGGCGTTCTCGTGCGACTTTGAGAAGAACTTTTTCGAGTATTCGGTAGAGAAACTCCGCACGATCTGCAGTGACCTCGGTGGGGTGGCGGAATGACCTGGAACGACAAGGCGTACGGGAAGTTCCTGCTGCTGATCGGTGGGCTCGGCGGACTCCTCTACGGGCTCGATTTCGGCGTGATCGCCGTTTCCATGCCGTACATCAAAGCGCTTGCGATCTACACGGACGCGCAGGTGAGCTGGATTGTGGGCGGCGTGATGTTCGGCGGGATTCTGGCGTCCGCCACGGCAGGCGTTCTCTGCGAGCGTTTCGGCCGGAAGCGGACGATTATTCTTTCGGCGGTGCTTTTTCTGGCGGCAATCCCGGTGGTGTGTTTCTCCGGAACGTCGCTCGTCACGATGCTGACGGGCCGTGTGCTGCAGGGAATGAGCGCCGGTTACATGGCGGTGGTGATGCCCCTGTATCTTGCGGAATGCCTGCCGCCGGAAACGCGCGGGAAAGGGACGGGGATTTTCCAGTTGTTCCTCGGGATAGGACTCGTTGCGGCGGCGGCGGTCGGCATTCTTATCGCCAAGGTTTTCGGTGCTGCGGACGCGGCGGAGGAAGTCGTCCCGGCTGCGGCCAAAGCGGTGGCCTGGCGCGTCAACTTCTGGTGGACGGTGTTGCCGGTCGGCGTGCTCCTTGCCGGTTCGTTCTTCCTGAAAGAGTCGCCGGTATGGCTGGAGAAGCGTTCCGGAAAGGCCAAAACCCGTGAAACCGGGGTGCCGGTGAAGCCGGAGGATGGAACATGTGCGCCAGCTTCCCTCCGCTCCGCCTCTTCGACGTTGTTGCAGCGCAAATACGTTGTCCCGTTCCTGCTCACGTTCCTTGTCCTCACGTTCAATAAGACGATCGGAATGAGTTCGATCATCGCATATGCGGTGACGCTTTTCCAGAAGGCGGGACTCTCCGGCACACTCGGTAACGCCGGGGATCTGGCGCTCAAGGCGACGAATCTCGTCGTGACGCTCGTGGCCGTCGGGCTCGTGGACAGGAAGGGGCGCACATGGCTCCTGAAAGTCGGTACGGCGGGAGTGACAGTCGGATTGGCCACCATAGGCGCGTTGTTTTTTGCCCTGGAACGCGGCTGGATGACGCCTTCGCCGGTCTCCGGTTTCGTCACGCTGGCGGCGTTTCTCGCCATGCAGACCTTTTATTCGCTGGGCCCCGGTATCTGCGTGTGGCTCGTTCTTTCCGAACTCATGCCGTCGCGGATCCGTGCGAACGGCATGGCGATCGCGCTGTTCGCGAATCAGTTCACGGCTTGGGGGCTCGCGTCGTCGTTCTTCCCGATGGTCAATGCGTGGGGATACGGCCCTGTTTTCTTCGGTTTCGCGGCTTCGGGTGCCCTTTATTTCCTGACGGTGTTGTTCATCCCCGAAACCAAGGGAAAATCGCTGGAGGAAATCGAGTGTCTTTTTGACTCCGGCAGAGTCAAATGATCCAAAAGCAAAGAAGGCCGTGTAACCGGCATATCGTAAAGCGGTAATCAGCGTTGTGACAGAAAAACGCACTTGCCGAACCGGACAGCCTTTGATAATTTTTTAAACACTTTTTCAATTCATGGGGCGGTAGCTCAGTTGGTAGAGCATCACGTTCGCAACGTGGGGGTCAGGAGTTCGAATCTCCTTCGCTCCACCATGACAGAGAGGGCCGCCGAAACCGGCGGCCTTTTTTTGTGTAGTGAAGCGGGGTACGGCAAAAGCCGCAGCCGGTCGCTGTTGCGGTCGCGTACGAAAGGAGCGCGGGTGTTTCTCATCCTTATTTTGCTGGCTGTTGCCGTCGCTGCCTTGAGCGGCCTGCCCGGTATTCTGTTGCGGCGGTCTGACGACGGCGGTGAACGGATATCCGCCATCTCTATGGTGTGTGCCGCGTGCGTGGGTCTGATCGGCGCCGTGGGTGGCCTGCTGGGCTACGGCGGCAAGTCGCTTGCGCTGAAGTGGCCGGCTGTCGGCGGCGGAAGCGTGGGACTCGACGCATTGAGCGCATTTTTTCTGGTTCCGGTTTTTTTAATCGGCGGCCTGGGTGCTGTCTATGGACTCAGTTACTGGCCGCATCGCCGCCATCCGGTGAGCGGGCTTCGTCTGCGGTTCTTTTGGGGAATGCTGGTTGCGGGCATGGCGCTGCTGATCATTGCACGTCATGCGATGACCTTCCTGTTGGGATGGGAGATCATGGCGTTTTCGGCTTTCTTTCTGGTCACCGCCGAAGGGCATCGTATCGCGAGTCGGGAGGCGGGCTGGATCTATTTGATTTCAACCCATGTGAGTGTGCTGGCGCTGTTCGCGTTGTTTGCGATATGGCGACATGTGACCGGTTCGTTTTCCATGACACCGGCGGTACCTCAGGCGTTGAGCCAAGGGGTGACGGCGCTCTGCATGGTGTTGGTCTTGGTGGGGTTCGGTCTCAAGGCCGGTGTGATGCCGTTGCATTTCTGGTTGCCCGGCGCACACGCCAATGCCCCCAGCCATGTTTCGGCGATCATGTCGGGCGTCGTTATCAAAACCGGGATCTACGGTATGATCCGGTGGAGCGCGTTGTTGCCGGATGTGCCGGTCGCATGGGGCGCGCTGGTCTTGCTGTTGGGCGCACTGAGCGGCGTGCTCGGCGTGTTGTTCGCCCTCGGCCAACACGACTTCAAGCGCCTGTTGGCCTATCACAGTGTCGAGAACATCGGTATCATCCTGATGGGTTTCGGTGTCGCGTTGCTGGGG
>JALHET010000567.1 GCA_022839525.1 Lentisphaerota bacterium | reverse complement strand
AGATCGTCCGCTTCGTTCAGCATATCCAGCTCCAGACAGTTCGCGGCGCAGTCTGTCAGAAGCCCGGCGTCAAAAGGGCGCTGCCTGAGCGCTTTCCGGTACCACTCGTCGGCTTCGGCATTTCTTCCGTCTTCCGCAAGCAGGTTCGCCGCAGCGTGCAATGCTTCCGCATCCCCGGTGTCCAAAAGCGGAAGCGCATCGTCCAGCTTTCCCTGCCTGCGCTTTATTTCCGCAAAATTGACCAGAACCGGAAGCTCCGCAGGCAGCAGCTTGCGCGCTTCCGTAATATGCTTTTCCGCCTCTTCCAGTTCTCCTGCTCCAAGCGACTTCAGCGCGGCAAGATTATGTATCCATCCGTTGGACGGATCCCGATCGATTGCGTTCGCAATAGCCGCATCGCATTCCCGCCCCGAGTAGAAAAGCGTTTCCGCCAGACGGAAATAATAGAGCGCACAACTGTCTTCCAGCTCGATCGCCTTTTCAAGCGCGGCTATTGCACCTGAGGGGTTCCCGTCCCGCAAGACGAGCAGCCCGAGCAGATACCACACAGCCGAATCGTCCGTACCCGAGCGCACCGCCTGTTCAAGACATTCGTGCGCCCTCGCGGTATCGCCGAGCGCATAGCGGTATTTTCCCTCGATAGCCAGCACTGCCGGATTATCGGGAGCCGCTTCAGCGAGCCGCGGAATGAGCTCGCCCAGATCGGCGTAGTTTTCATCCGCCAGAAAAAGTCGCGCCGCTTCAAGCCAGGCGGTAAGGGCCGCAGCGGCATCGCCTGAGTCGGCGTGCTCGTTGCCTGCATGCAGTAGAAAAAGCCCTTGATCCGGGGCAAGGGCCGCCGCCCGGGAGTACGCCTTCGCCGCCCCTTTCCGGTCGCCCTTCCAGTGCAGCACATGTCCTTCAAGATTCGAAATAAACGCGGATGCTTCCACCGCCTCCCGCGAAAGCGATGCGATCAGCTGGTCCAGTTCGACAAACCGGTTTTCCAAATACAGAATGCCGCCAAGTTCCGCCGCCGCCTCGACCGAATCCGCCTGGGCTGCAAGCGCTTTGCGCACTTCGGACTCCGCTTCCGGCAGGAGCCGCTGGGCAAGATACACCTGCGCCGCAAGCAACCGTTCGGCACTTTCCGGCTCCCGGTCTTTCC
>JALHET010000566.1 GCA_022839525.1 Lentisphaerota bacterium | reverse complement strand
CAAGGTACCGCACCGAGATTCGCTGCCGTTCCGCGATCACCGCAAGGGCGACGCGATCCTCTTTGGGATGTTCCGCAAGATCGATCAGCAAGCGTACCCCGTAGCGGCCGCGGGTAGATATTTTCACAGCGAACTCCCCCCGCCCGTAAGCGCTTTGGCGGTATAGCCCGCGGCGAGATCGGCGAGCGTGATCGATTCGATTGTATCGTTGATTTCTTGATACAGGTCAGTCCAGGCAGTGCGGGCGATGCAGCTGTCCTGTGCCGGACACAGGTTCGCCCCGCAGCTGGCAGCGGCTTCGCAGCTGCCAGCGGCTTCAAGGCAGGGTACCGGCGCAAACGAGCCTTCAACGGTGCGGAGAATCTCGCCGACGGTGATATCGGCAAGCGGTTTTCCGGGAAGGTTTCCGCCGCGGGCGCCGCGTATACCGCGCACAATACCCGCTTTCTTGAGCGGAATCAGGAGCTGCTCAAGGTACCCTTCGCTGATGCCCGTCGCCCCGGCAATAGTCCGGGTGCTTGCAGATTCCCCTTCGCCGAGCAGCGCAAGATACAGTAAAGCTTCGAGCGAATACTGCCCGCGCGTCGATATTCTCATAGTCCTCCCAAGATACTTCAACACCCGCGCGGGGTCAAGGAACGCGCAAGCGCGGACAAATCGAGCATCGAATCTGTCAACGCGCCCTGGTGATTCGATGACCCGCTCCCCGCTGGAAGAGAGGTTGCCCGGTCTGGATTATTCGTCTTTTGGAAGGAGCGAAAAGCCTGAATCCGCAAAATAGGCGTCAAGGTCGTTTTTTTGGCGGGCTGCGGCTTTGTCTTTTGCGCAGAAATTCTGGAAGTCTACGATCCAGTCGGCATCGATGCACCCCGAAATATGGAGGTATTTGAGGAACTGTTGAAGGCGAAAATGTACGTCTTTGGAGATTGCATGCTCCATGTGGCAGGCGTTTTCGTCGGCAATGTCGGCGGGGAGGCCAAGAACGTTTATGAGGAAACTTTTGAGCAAGCGGTGTTTTTGGGTAACACGGACGGCTTCGATCCGGCCTTCGTCGGTCAGCGTGACAAGACCGTAGGGTTCGTAATTGACCAGGCCGCGTTTGGTGAGGGCTTGCAGGGCAGAAGTGACAGAAGGGTAGCGGACATGC
>JALHET010000112.1 GCA_022839525.1 Lentisphaerota bacterium | reverse complement strand
GATAATCATAACGGGATCGCGTACTGCCGCTGCACCCGCCATCCCGACACGTTGCGGTGGCTGCGGGATTCGCTGCGGGGTTTGTTTAGGGATGTGCCCGGGCTCGGCGGCGTTTTCACGATCACGATGAGCGAGAACGCGACCCATTGCGGTTCCCAATATGCTAGTCCGGATAAAATCACCTGCCCGCGTTGCGTGGGCAAGCCAGTTCATGATCTGGTCGTCGAGGTCAACAAAGCGATCTACGAAGGTGTCAAGGCCGGTGATCCCGCCGCCCATGTTATTTTCTACGATACGGCGTGGGAACTTTTGGAAGACCCCTTGCGCACGGTGGTGCCGCGACTTCCGAAGGGCGGACGACTTGTTGCTTGGAGCGAGAAATATCTGCCGTTCTCGCAAGGCGGGCTCGATCTCAAGGTCAACGAGTATTCGATCTCGCATCCCGGTCCGGCGGCGCGTGCGATCGGCTACTGGGAGGCCGCGAAAAAAGCGGGGTTGAAGGCGGATGCCAAGTTGCAGGTCAACAACAGTTGGGAAATCTGCGCCGTCCCGTACCTTCCCGCCATGGATCTTGTCGCCGAACACGCCTACAATCTTTCCACCTCTGCTGTTGACGGCGTGATGCTCTCTTGGTCGCTCGGGGGGTATCCGGGACCCAACCTCGAACTTTTCAGCCTCTTCCGGCGCGGCGGCAACGACCGTGAAAAGATACTTGATGATCTGGCAGTCAAGCTGTACGGGCGAGAGTCTGCGGGCGCGGTCCGAAAGGCGTGGAAAGCGTATTCCGACGGATTCCGCAACTATCCGATACAGTGGCAGACCGTCTACTACTCTCCGGTGCAGTTGGGCCCCGCGAATCTTCTTTATCCTGAGAAAACCGGTTGGAATGCGACGATGGTCAACACGCCGTACGATGACTACAAACGGTGGACCGGCGGTTATGCGGCGAATCCTGACGTATGGCTGGAGCAGATGCGCAAGACCGCCGCCGGCTTTGAGCGCGGCGACGCGGCTTGGGCGGCAGCGATCCAGTTGATGTCGGGGGCGGCGCGAAAAGCGGCGGAACGCGAGCGCGTCATTTTCCGGGCGGCGACGTTGCATTTCCGCACTTGCGTCGATCAGGCGGAGTTCATCCTTGCCCGCGACCGCGGCGACAAAGCGGCGATGCGTGCCGCTGCGGAAAAGGAACTCGCGGCCGCAAAGGAATTCCTCCCGCTCGTGCGTGCCGAAAGCCGTCTCGGCTTCGAAAGCTCCAACCGTTACATGTACGTGCCGAACGACATTCTCGAAAAAATCGTCAACTGCCGCCTTCTGCTCGATGCCCTGAAGTGATCCCCGGTTTGCTGGCGACTCAGGTGCGTGCATGCGGACCGTTCTGCCCTGTTTGTCACATTACTGTTTATGGTGCCAGATGTTCTGCAACCGGTCCGGCCATTTGGTGATGATGCCGTCCACGGAAACCGGGCGCCCGCTACCGAGATGCTCCGGGTACGCGAGGATCTGCTCAAGGTGGCTCCGGGCTTTCGCCTCATCACCCGCATCGCAGGCTGCCTCGGCAAGCGCCTGATGGCTCTTTTGCCAGACTGTGCCGGCGTTTGAACCGAACTCACTCGGCAGAATCCGCACGCCCTTCAAGAACGCCACACACTCGGTGTATGCTTTCAGCTCGGTCAGCACCCGCGCATAGGCGATTTCAAGCGCGTTGTTGCCGGGATAGCGCCTCAGGTACTCCTCGAGCACCTTGCGCGCCATGGGACGGTTCCCCTCCTTCACATGCGCGGCTGCAAGCCCCCGCCCTACCCGCCAAGAGTCGCCCAACTCCGCGGCACGCGTCAAATCCGCAATCCCCTTGGCGCGGTACAGGTAGAAAACCGGCGAATCGGGGTCGTTGCCGCAGGCGGCGAGGAGTTCATCCCCTTCGGCGTTCTTGCCCTGCGCTTTCAGGTAGACGGCCAGATAGTACTTGAATTTCCAGCTCGCGTCGCTGGCGACCGCCCAGCGGAGCGCGGGCAAGGAGGATGGACGGAAGGGAAACACGAAGTCGATCTTGAGTGCCTTTGCCGCGGCAAGCGCCGCCGTGTCCCGTCCCAGATACGCCGAACGGATCGCGGCAACCGGGTGGCCGGAGGCGAACGCGTAGAGCGCGCGCGCGTCGTCATGAAGCCCCGCGGCCTCATACCAGGCCGCCGTGTCGATGAACGTTTCCGCAGGGAATTCGCCCCGGACGGAATCGCGCACATCGCCCTCGCCACCGGTCTTGACCAACTCGTAACGGGCGGGCGTGAAAAGCGGCCACCGCTCAAGCAGACGTCTCGCCGCAGCGCCGGCTTCGGCCGCTTTGCCGAGTTTCCGTAAGGCGACTGCATGCACCAGCGCGGCTTCAGGGCCGTCCGCACTCACCGACGCGGCCCTCGCCGCAAAGGCCTTTGCCACAGGCCAGTCCTTCTTTGCGAGCGCCAGCTTCGCCAGCGCGACATACGCGCCAGCCCGCACCAGCGGAGAGTGCGCTGCGACACCCAACCGCTCGCGAGCGCGGTCAAGCCTTCCCTGCATGATCGCGGCGGCTCCGGCGAAAAAGTTCGCAAGCGGCGCATAGGCATCGACCGCGAGCGCCTTCGAGGCAAGTTCATCGACCTTGGCATAATCGCCTCGGCGATAGGCGAGAGCCGCCAGTTCCTCGAGCGCGGGAACGAAATACGGCTCCTTGGCGAGCGACGCCTCAAGCAGCTTCTCCCCGCCGGAAATATCGTGCCCGTCGCGCAGCTTCTGCTGCCCGAGGATGTATGTCCCGTAAGCGGTTGAAAAATCGAAATCCGCCGGTGTTTTCACCGGCCGTTCGACTTCCGCATCCGGCACCCGTTTTGCGCGGGCGCGAAGCTCATGCTCCGAACTGACGTACGACCACGTGTCCTCAAAGCAATGCGTCTCACCCGGGAAAAAGGTCTCATACTTGAACGGGGTCTTTTCGCAACCGGGGGTCTGCTGCTGAAAGCCCCGGCCGGCCTGCAGTTCAACATATTGCCCGGCCGTGTCGGTCAGGAGATCCTCCCAGATCGCACCGTCACGGGCTTGGCTCCAGAGGAAGATCTTGCGCCCGCACCGGTCCGTAACCGGATTCTCGTGAGCCGACCCATAACCGAGCCGCGGCCACCAGATGCCGAAAAAGCGGTTGTCGCCGTTGATGACATGCCAAGAGACCGACCCCACATCGGCGGCCGCCGTGTAGAGGCGGCAATCCCGGCCCTTGGCGTCAACAGGCCACGGATAAGCCGTTCCATTGTGGCTGATCTGGTTAAGACCCGGATAGATGAATTCCGGTTCCCCCCGGGCGGAATAGGCGGCGGTCATCCAGTTATAGCAACTCCCCGGCGTTGCGGACGCGTTGTGCCACAAAACCCGCGTCAGGAAATGGTTGGCATCGCCGGGCAGGTTGACCTCCACCTGCCAGCGCGTTCCGCCGGTCTGCTCCATGCCGCCGCAAAAATAGCTCGCGCTGCCATCGGCGTTCGTGCGCACGCACCAATCGACCGGCGCAGCCGTCCAGGGAGCGTGCCCGGTGCGGCCGAAATTGAACTCGATGCCTCCGGAACACCAGGGGCCGCGCATCGCGATGTCGCGGAATTTGACGACGTCGTTAAAATAGATGAAGTCCTTCCCCGTTTTCTTCTCGGTCGCGCCCCAGATTTTCCCGCCGATCTCAGGGAGAATCGTCACGCGGATCCGGTCGTTCTCAAGCGTGACGGTTTTCCACTTCTTTGGCACCGCCTCCCAAGAGTGCCCGTCGTAACGGCAATACGGATACCGGTTTTCTCCGGTACACGGAACCGGATCGGGATCCGAATACGGATACGTCTTGAATTCGCGCTCACCGACGATAACCGTCGCAGCCGCCAAAATAAGGGACGAAACGCTCATTTCACCACCCTCCAGAAAACAACGTCATGGTGCACGTTTAGAATGGTCCGCCCATTCCCAACGCAGAACGGCCGCGAGCCGTTCGACGTGTGCCAGTCGGAAAAGCCGTTGATCAAAAACGGCTTCCCTTCCACGCTGCAGGCGCAAACCGCCGACCTTTCGCGCGCACGATAGAATAATTGATCGGCAAAGGTTGTCAATCCGGCAATTCCTTTCAGCGAACAACACGCCGATGGCGTCACCGCGATTTTCCGCTTATGTTTTCCAATCACATTGGTGCCTTTGATTTTCTAATGCCAAATTTTATCGCTTCAAACTTGCCCCGTCAACGACACTGGCCTTATAATCATTGTTATTGATAGCTTCCGGATCGAAACACTGGCCGGATCGACGCAATACACGGCCGCGCAGTCGCTCGTCTCGAACACGGTGATGACCCTGAAGAGCATGACGGTGGAGGCGTGCGGCAACGCCCCCCGCGGCGAAACGCGTTTCGCGGACGGTCTGGCGCATTGCCGCCTCATGGCGTCGCGGAAAGCGCGCCGTGTCGAAGCCGGGTTCGGCCCGGCTTCATGGGAGAGCTGGAAGGAGTATTCGTTTTCCTTCGTGCCGCGCTACGACTGCGAAGCGGACGTGCTCGTTCTCGGGGCGAACGGAGAAAAAACGGCCTACGATGATGTGCGCGCGGAAGGGATGACGCTCGTGGACGGAGGATTCGAACGGGCGGACGTCTGGCACGTGGCGAAGCCCGGCACCGGCACGGCCCAGTGGGCGAACTGCCGCGAACCATACGGGCTCACGGACGGCGGGGGCGTTCTTGAGGCGGCGGAAGGAAAACACTTCGCGCTTTCGCACCACCTGATGAATTTCCGCCAGCGCGTCAAACTGAAAAAAGGCGTGCGCGTGACGATATCCTTCAAGGCCCGCGCCTGGCCGGGGAACTGATTCAGAAACAAACATGCTTCTGTCTGAGCCCGAAAAACATTTTAAACCTCAAACTTTCAATTTCGCCTTGTGTAGTGTGACAAAATAACATATTTTGTCGCATTGTTATTCTTACTCACAGTTCCGTATCCATTCACGCGGCGGTTTGGAACCGCAAAGGAAAGGCGAACGCATATGGCGAGCAGACACGTTGGAAGACTCTCCGTCGGTTTTTGCGCGTTTCTTTTACCCGTTGCCCAACAGGCCTACGCGGCAGGGTTCGGCCTCTATGAGGCCAGCGCGCGCGGTAACGCCATGGGCGGTTCCCTGATCGGATCCACAGGCGACGCCTCCGCCAACTACTACAACCCGGCAAACCTGACCGACTTGAACGGCACCCACACCATGGCCGGCCTCACACTGATTCATCCCGTCCTTGACCTCACTGCCGGCGGTGAGAAAAACAATCTGGACAGCGACTGGTTCTACCCGCCGCACGTCTACGCCTCTCAGCAGCTCTCGGACGGCTGGTTCATCGGCACAGGCCTCTACACGGAATACGGCCTCGGCACCAAATACGACCGCGACTGGCCGCTCAAGTGGAGCAGCACGGAAACGACGCTCGAAACTTTGACCATCAACCCCAACCTCGCCTACAAGGTCAGCGACCGCTTCTCGGTGGCCGCCGGTGTGCGCGCCATGTGGCTGGAATTCGAGCACCTGAAAACCCCCTATGACCGTCACCCGCTCTTACCGCCCTATCCCATATACGGCAATATGCGCACACACATGAAGGGCGATTCGTGGGGATACGGGTATAATCTGGCCGCCTCTTACACACTCACCGACACACTCGACCTTGGCTTTGTCTACCGCTCGCGCATAAGGCAGACCGTCAAAGGCGATATCGATGTTACCAGTTCAACGTACATGACAGGCGTTGGCCAGTTGAGCAACAAGTTGCCCGAAGGAGAGGCCTCCGCACGCGGCGTGATCGAACTGCCGCCTTCTTACACGGCGGGGCTGAACTACCACCCGACTGACAAGCTGAACCTCGGGCTGGCTGCGATCTATACCCAATGGGACACCTACGATGACCTGAGCATGACGTTCGGTTCAACCCGGAACGCGAATCTCCCTGACTCCTCTGACGAGAAAAACTGGCATAACGTGTGGCGGCTTTCCTTGGGCGCGGAATACCTGCTCACCGAACGCTGGTCCGTGATGGGCAGCTACGTGTACGACATGGATCCGATCGACAAGAACCTCACCGACACCATGCTGCCCCCCGGAGACCGTCACATCGTCAGCTGCGGTTTGGGCTACGGGGTCGGCACCTGGAAAATTTACGGCAGTTACGGCCTAATCATCATGGAGGCCGTCGACCGCACCGTCGGTACGACGGAAGTGGATTTCGACGACGGCTTCTGCCACCTTATCGCCTTCTCGGTCGGCAAGTCGTTCTGATCGGCCCGCGGATCTGGCGGACACTTCGTGTTCCGTCACCCGCCGCAACGGTATCGGGCGTGTGCTTGCCGCCCGATACCGGTCACCTCCCCTCCTTAGAACCCGACCCCCTCCTCCGCAGGCACCCGCACGCGGGCACGCGAAGGCAGGGTTCGCCACGCCTTGTCGCCCGTCAGTCCGATTTCATCCAGATCGAACGGCTTGAAGCCGACCTTGAGTGCCGGCGAATCCGGACGCAACCGGAAATCGCGCTTTTGGGCGTCTACGAATTTCGGATCGGTGAGCAGCGA
>JALHET010000565.1 GCA_022839525.1 Lentisphaerota bacterium | reverse complement strand
CCGCTCGCCGTTGGCGCGGGGCTTTTTGCGGCTCTCGCGCTTCTCGGGGTGTTTTTCTGGAGAAGGCGGTGAAAAACGATGGCTTCGTCGCCTTCCGGCCGGCGCGTTCCGTGTCTGTCCGGACGCCTCAGGCACCAACGCCGTACCGCTGCTGGAGTGCGGCCAAGCCGTCATCACCGGCTCCAGTTCGTCAACCGGTATGGCTGCACATTGTTATGACAACCTGCGGATGACCGATTCGAAGGCGTTTTTGGTATACACTGCAGTGATGCCGATGTAAAATACCGGAAATCAATAATTTTGGGGGAAGAGCGGAGGATTCGTCAGGCGTATGAGGACGCGTGATTTATGGGGACGTGCCGGAACGGGGCTTCTGGCGATGGCCTTGCTGGAAGGCTGTCTGACACAAGAAGCGGTATACGAGGACATACGGGAAACGCGCGATGAGGCGTATGAGTCGTGGCTGCGTATCCGCGAAAGTGATGATATCCCCATCCCTGACGAGAACCTGACGTTGGACGAATCGATCCGGATCGCCTTGCTTTACAACAAATCGCTCCAGGCGAAAATCCAAGAGCGCGAAGTCGCACGCGGACAGTTGGTTTCGGCTTATCAGCTCGCGCTGCCGCGGGTGGACGCGTCTGCCGCGACCTCCTTCGGCACCCGCGACGCCGATAGCGCCCAGCTTGTCTTGCGGCAGCCGGTTTTCCGGGCAGGCGGCATTACGGCCGGTCTGCGGGCCGCCAAACTCTATGCCTTCTGGTCGGACGAGAACGTGCGCGACACGGTTCAGACGGTGATCAAACTGGTGACAGCGGATTATTACGCGGCACTGCTGGCTGAGAACCTGTGCCAAGTCAACCGTGATGCCGTGACTTCAGCCGAGGCGCACCTGGCCGACGTGCGCGTCAAACGTGTGAACGGCGTGGCTTCCAAATACGACGAGCTGCGGGCGCAGGTGGACGTGGCGAACTTCCGCGCCGAGCTGATCCGGCAGGAGAACAATCTTGTGCTTGCCAAAACCAGCTTGTTGCGCATACTGGGAACGGCGACCGACGCGAAGATTCATCTTTTGGACCAATTGAAACATGTGCCCGTGGAGGTGACGTTGGAGGAGGCGGTCAAGGTCGCCTACAAGAACCGTCCCGA
>JALHET010000564.1 GCA_022839525.1 Lentisphaerota bacterium | reverse complement strand
CAAGGACAAGGGCCCGATCGTCTACGGCCTGATCAAGACCATGATGGGCATCTCGTACCTGATAAAGAAAACGACGGGCATGAATCCCGGCAAGAAGATGTTCAAGTCCGTGCTCGACAAGGCAAGCCTTTCGACCGTGCGCATCGCCATATCAGGCGGAGGGCCGCTCGCGTCGAGCATTTTCCGCATGTACAACGAGCTCGGCATCGACTTCATCCAGGGCTACGGCTTGACCGAAACTTCTCCGATCGTTGCGCTTAATCCGGTCGAAAACTTCAAGATCGAAAGCGTCGGCCGAACCTTTGCCCCGTATATGGAGATGAAGATTCTCGATCCGGACGAAAAGGGAGTCGGCGAGATCGCGATCAAGGGACCGATGGTCATGCTCGGCTACTACAAGATGCCCGAGGAAACCGCGAAAGTCTTTACCGACGACGGCTGGTTCAAGACCGGAGACCTCGGCTGGATCGACGAAGAAAACTATGTATACCTGTGCGGCCGCGCCAAGAACATGATCGTGACCGAAGGCGGCAAGAACGTGTATCCCGAGGAGATCGAAAACGCGTTCCAGCTGTACTACAACGAAATCGAACAGATAACGGTGCAGGGCTATATCATGGACAAGGAAACGAAGAGCGAGGGTATCGAAGCGCTGGTGTACCCCACCGACGACTTCTACAAACGGCTCAACGTCATGCGCGGGGCTCCAGAAGGCGAGGATGCCATGCGTTCGGCTCTTGATGAGATTATCGACAAGGTGAACAAGACGTTCCAGCCGTACCAGCGCATCTCGAAACTCACTATTCTGGCCGAACCGCTTGAGATGACCACGACGCGCAAGGTAGTACTGTAACAAAGTAGTACTGTCACAAAGTAATTCCGTAGGGGAAACCGTCAGTGCGATCGAACTGACTGATCCTGAGGTGTTTCCCGCCGCGGCCGCCGTGCGAGCGCTTTTTGTACTGTTTCCAGATTAACCTTGCCGTGTGCGTCCACGAGCTGGTCGTTGCCGATATCCAGCTCGAAGGGATGGCGGCCGATATATTCAAGGTAGTGCGCGTCGCTCGAGGTGATCAGCGGGTAGTCCCGGGTGTCTGCCTCGCTCGGGATGCGCACGACTTCCAGCGCCGCCCAGGGGCCGTCCGGAATAAAGCCAAGCTGGCTTGTAAGCGAAAACGCCGGCCGGTCGACGTGTGCGGGGATTACGATCCCCCCGAGCGTCACGACACGTTCGGCAAGGGCGTCCAGGCCGATGTCCGCGCTCGTGATAAGGTACTTGTCCACTTTTCCCGCAATATTCTCTTCTTCGTCAACATACACTTGGTCGCCCATTTTCTCCGGAATGTTCATAACCGGAGGCATCAGCGCATACAGCTCCGCTCCGAGCGCGAGTGCGGCCTGGAGTTCTGCAAAGAGGCAAAGGATGTGGCATTCTTCCTGCCCCTGCGCTTCAATTCCGTACAGGGCTGCAATGCCCGCTTCTTTTGCCGCCGCCGCAAAGGCCGGGCAGTTGAGCGCACTGTTGTGGTCGGTCAGGGCGGCAAGCTGAACCCCCCGCAGGGCAAGCGTCTGCGCAATCGCGCGCGGCGACATGGAAAGGTCTCCGCAGGGAGACAGGCATGAATGGGTGTGAAAGTCTGCGAGGACAGTCACCGGAACATCCTTATGTTCCGGACAGTTGTGCGTACAGCTTGCCCGACACTTCGTACTGGCTGTCTTTTGTGACGAACAGGGCGATTCCTTCGTTGCGCGCCGCTTCGATCATGTCGTCGGGCACCGGCCGGTTGTTGCACAGGACAATCGCCCGAAGATCCTTGATCGTCGCGACAGCGATCGTGTTTTTGTGCGCCTGTATGGTAATCAGGATTCCTTCATCGACTGCGTTCGCCATAGCGTCGCTCAACAAGTCCGATGTGTAGGCCCCTGCAATGTCTCGGTCTTCGTAGTCGCCCTGCAGGCAGTCTGCTCCAAGAAAGGAGCCCAGTTCGCTTGT
>JALHET010000111.1:12584-16602 GCA_022839525.1 Lentisphaerota bacterium | reverse complement strand
ATCCGGGACATTCTCGGCGCGACGGATCCCCTCAAGGCGCGGCCAGGATCCATCCGCCGTGAATTCGGCACCAACATCATGGTGAACGCCGCGCACGCCTCTGATTCACCCGAGAACGCCAGCCGGGAGATGGCCATCATCGATGTGATGCATGACCCCTATTTTGAAGAACTGATCAGAAACTACTACGCATGAAAAAACTAAACGACGCTGTCCTTGCCATCAAACCTTCTCAAACCCTTCTGATCTCCAGCTTGGCCAAGCAGATGGTTGAGCAAGGCCATAAAGTCTGCAACTTTTCCGCAGGCGAGCCGGACTTCGACACGCCGGACCTGATCAAACAGGCTGCCGCCGACGCGCTCAAACAAGGGAAGACGAAATACACACCGGTGGCAGGTATCCCCAAGCTGTGTCAGGCGCTCTCAGAAAAGTTCAAGCGCGACAACGGCCTCGACTACAAGCCGTCCCAGATTGTCGTGAGCTGCGGCGGCAAGCATTCGCTCGCCCTTGTGTTCCAGACGCTCCTGAACCCCGGCGACGAGGTGCTCCTCCCCGCGCCCTTCTGGCTGAGTTACCCTGAAATGATCCGCGTGGCGGGCGGCAGGCCGGTGTTCATCCACACCGAGTCCGGTCAGGGCTTTAAGATCACCCCCCAGCACATTGAGCGGCTGGCCACGCCCCTCACCAAAGCCATCGTCATCAACAGCCCCAGCAACCCCACGGGCGTGATGTATACGCCTGCCGAGCTGCACGCGCTGGGCGAGGCCGCCCTCAAGCACGACATCACGATCGTCTCCGACGAAATCTATGAGAAGATGGTTTACGACGGCCAGACACAGGTCAGCATGGCGGCCTTCTCCAAAGAATTCTACGACAGTACCATCACGGTCAACGGGTTCAGCAAGACCTACTCGATGACCGGCTGGCGCCTCGGTTACACGGCGGGGCCGGAGCGCTTCATCAAGGCTCTGGGCGCCCTGCAGAGCCATTGCGCCTCCGCGCCCAACACCTTCGCGCAGTGGGGCGCAATCGCCGCGCTGGAGCGGGGCGCGGACAGCGTTGCCGAGATGGTCAAAGCGTTCGACGGGCGCCGCCGCCACATGTTCGCGCTCATGTCGGCGATCCCGGGCGTCAAGTGCGTCAGGCCCGACGGTGCCTTCTACATTTTCCCGGACATTTCCTCCTTTGGGCTCGACTCCGTGACCTTCTCCAAGCGCCTGCTGGAAGAGGAGCGCGTGGCCGTGGTGCCGGGCGTGGCTTTCGGCGCGGACGCCTGCGTGCGTCTCAGTTATGCGTGCGGCATGAGGGAGATTGAGGACGGCCTCGCCCGCTTTGCGCGTTTCTGTTCCAGGCTCTGATTTTTTGCCGGGCGAGTGGTGGAATTGGCAGACACGCAAGACTTAGGATCTTGTGCCGCAAGGCCTGCGGGTTCAAGTCCCGCCTCGCCCACCAGCTCGGTCGTTTGGGGCAACGCGCCGTTTGTTTCCGGTTGCGCCGTCCTCTTCAGGCAAGGAGCCCTTATGCTGTTTAAACTGTTCCTCACCGCCGCACTCGCATTCCCGAACGCGGGGTTCGAGAACCGTGCGGAATTCGGCCGCGTGAACGAGCATGTCGAAATCATGGACGGGATCGGCTACAGCGCTTCCGCCGGGATGCGCATCCATCCGCACACGAAAAAGTACACCTGGAGATTCAAGACGGATTTCAAACCCCGGTTCGGTCGCACGTATGTTTTTTCCGTGAGTTATCGCGAGCACGGCAAGTGTTTCGCCCATCTGGCCTGGGAAAGTTACGGCGGCGGCAAACATCTCGCCGGGAACTGGAATGTCACCACGAGGACGCTCGAGAACGGCTGGATCCGCAAGAGCGTGGCGGTGACCCCGAAGTTTCCTGATGACCAGGTGGACAAAAACACCTTTTTCACGGTGGTTACCTCCCACGGCAATTCCGAAGAGGATTGGGTGGATTTCGACGATGTGGAGATCCGTGAAGACAAGCCCGAATGGTTTCTCACGAACGTTTGGCCCACGCACAACCGGGTTTTCAATGACAACGGACGCGTCCGTTTCTGTTCGGGGTATCGCGGCCCATTCGTTCCCGAGGGAGCCGAAACGGAATTCACCGTGGCGTTGAAGGCGGACGGCTCAACGCTGGCCGTGCGCAAGACGAAAGACGACAACGGCTCTTTTACGGTAGATTTCGGAAAACTCGCGTATGAAGGATCCGCACGGCTCGTGGTGACCCTCGCGGACGCGAAGACCGGCAGGACGTGCGGCACGAAAGAACTGGACGTGCTCGTGAGCCCCACCTACCGGCCCAAGAGGGGAGAAGTGTTCGTGACGGAGCAGGGGGATGCCCTCGTGGACGGCAAGCCCTTCATGCCGCTCGGGTTCTACACGTCTCTCGGCAAAACGCGCGATCTCGACAAGGCCGCTCGGGCGATCGCCGACATGCGCGCCGCCGGGTTCAACACGATGGTCGAATACTGGATTCAGGCGTGGCGCGAGAAACTGCCGGCCTACTATGCGGTTTGCGAATCGAACGGCATGCGCGTGCTCTACAACCTCACCGCCTCGTGCCACCATCAGGAGGAACTCGAAACGCGGTACCGTGCCGAAGCGGCGGAACAGCTCAAGCATCCACCGCTCCTCGGCTGGTATGTGACGGACGAAGCGCCATTGACGCTCATCCCGTTTGTGACCAAGCTCCGCCGGATGCTGAACGAAATCTCCCCCGGCCATCCCACCTGGGAGTGTAACCTCTTTGACCCCGCACCGTATCTTGGCATTTCGGATATCTATGGCGCGAACGATTATCCGATCGACGAACACAACCCCGACCTCCAGCGCATGGACGCGAAGATGAAGGCGATGGTACGCTGCAAGCCGGCGGCGGTATGGCTGTGCGGGCAGTGTTTCAACAAGGCGAATTACCGTCCGCACGCGCTCGAGTCCCGGGAGAAATATCTCGCTGCCGGTCGCGAGCCGAAGGAGAACGAGATGCTCTCCGTGCCGCTTCTGCAGGCGAGCTATGGCGCGAAGGGATTCATCTTCTACATGTGGGACGACCTGTTCCGCGGCCCCGTGCCCGAGCGCTACGGGGACCGCAAGCGGGCGGTCTTCAACGTGGGCGCCGCGCTCAAGTCTCTGGAACCGTTCATTCTCGCCAACCAGCCTATCGCCGAGATCCCGCATGTGGACGCGAAGGGTAAGACCCGCGTCGTGGCGCTGTCCGACGGCAAGGGCGCGTACCGCGTACTTGTGATCGGTCTCGCGAAGGAGAATGAATGCGCGTTCCGCCTTCCCGTCGCGTACGGTCCGCTCGCCTCACGCTGCGGCAACACCGTCTTTGCGGACGGCGGCCACCGCTTCACCGGCAAGGAGTTTTCCTGCGACATTCTCGAATGTTCCTGCGCGCGGGTGAAAAGCCCTCGGGACGGCGCGGAGCCCCGGACGGGCTTCTGTTTCCCGCCGGCGGGAGCACCCGTGCCGCTTCTGGTGGGGCTTCACTCCTGGAGCACGGACGCGTCCTGCCCGATACCGGCTAAAGGGGACATTTCAAAGTAACGTTACCGCGTGGCGGATTGCCCGGATCCGTTCCTGCGAAGCACACACCGTATGGCCGGGTTGACGGAAAGGGGAAACACGATGACAGACCGGACTCTGAGACAGGTTTTTGCGGCGGCGGCGCTTTTCGCCGGCACGATGGGATATGCGGCCGGAACGATCGGCTTTTCGTTCACGTCGAACCGCGCGGACGCGCTCTATACGTGCGGCGAGGAGGCGGTGTTCACTGTCACGGCCACGAACGGCGCTGGCGAGGCGGTGAGGGAAGGCACTATCCGCGCCGAGCTCGACAACTACGGGGGCACCTGCTTTACGGTTGAACCCAAGATTGAGTTCGCGAAGACAAACCCCTTTGTCATGAAGGGCACGCTCGCGAAGCCCGGCTTCCTGCGCATCAAACTTTCGGGAAAAGATCCGCAGGGGAACTGGATAAGCGATCAGTGGAGTGTCGG
>JALHET010000111.1:0-12569 GCA_022839525.1 Lentisphaerota bacterium | reverse complement strand
CCCCGGAGATTTCGACACGTTCTGGGACGATGCGATCGCCGCGCTCGACCGCGATGTTCCGGCCGATGTGAAGATGGAACGCGACGCGAAAGCGAGCGACGCGAAGACAGACTGCTACCGCGTGAGCGTCGCCACTGTGCCTGCGGGGCGCCGCATCCGCGGCCAGCTCTCGATTCCCAAGGGGGAGGGGCCGTGGCCCGTGCGGCTCAACGTGCCTGGGGCAGGCAGCGGCAGTTGGGGCTTCGGCAAGAATCCGGCTGCGGTCACGTTCACCGTGAACGTTCTTTCCTATCCGCCGCCGGCCACGCCGGAGGAAACGAAGGCCGCGTATGCGGAGGAGAACCGCGCGTGGGGCTCCAAGTCCGGAAAGGCCTGGTACTTCGAAGGCGGCATCACGCTTTCCCGCGAGGAATATTTCTACTACGGGGCGATTCTCGGCATCAACCGCGCGGTGCGCTGGCTTTTGAAGCGTCCCGAGGTGGATCTTAAGGAGGTCACTTACTCGGGCGGCAGCCAGGGCGGCGCGTTCGGACTCATCCTCGCGGCGCTTAATCCCGAAATCACGCGCGCGCAGATCATCGAACCCGCGCTTACGGATCTGCTCGGCTACAAGGCGGACAAGCGCCAGAGCGGCTGGCCGACCCTGCCCGAGAAATTTCAGGGCGCCGAGCGCGAGCGGGTGTATGCCATCGCGCCGTATTTTGACTGTGCGCATTTTGCCGCCCGCGTGAAATGCCCCGTGCGTTTCATGGCCGGTTTTTCGGATGCGCTCTGCCCGCCTGCCGCCGTCTACGCCGGCTACAACTCCCTGCCCGCAGGCACGGACAAAAAGATCTATAACGCCATCGGTGTCGGTCACGGCGTGCCTGCGAAATCCTTCGCCGCAGCCATACGCGAGGTGGAAGCTTTATGGAAATAAAACTCCGCGCACGCGCCTTGTTTTTCCGGCTGCCGCCACATATTATCTTTCCCCGTCTCCGGTATAGGAGGTTCTTCTTATGAAAAAACTGATCGGGAAACTGACGAAGGCGCAGTGCGTGGCGGTTTTCACCGGCGCAGGCGTTTCAACGCTCTGCGGGATTCCGGATTTCCGCGGGCCTCAGGGGCTCTATAAACAGCCGGATGCCGAACGCATCTTCGATATCGACTGGTTCCGGCGCGACCCGTCGGTTTACTACAAGGGCTGCATGGAACTGGTGTACGGGCTCCGGCGCTTCAAGCCCGGCCCGGTGCATCGCGCGCTGGCGCGTCTGGAGCGCTCGGGAATCGTCCGGGGCATCATCACGCAGAATATCGACATGCTGCATCAGAAAGCCGGGTCGAAGGCCGTGTACGAGGTTCACGGCTCTCCCATCCTGCACCACTGCTTCGGTTGCGGGCAGGAAAAGACCTTCGACGAGATCTGCGCGATGCTGGAGGACGCGCCCGTCCCGCGGTGCGGGCATTGCGGGGAAGCCTTCAAGCCCGACATCACGTTCTTCGGCGAGATGTTGCCGGAGGAGGCGTTCGGACAGTCGGTCGCGCTGGCGAAGCAGGCCGACCTGATGCTTGTGCTCGGCTCGTCGCTGACCGTCCATCCGGCGGCTTCGATCCCGTCGCTGACTGTCCGGGAGGGAGGCGAGCTGGTGATCGTCAACGCCCAGCCGACCCCTCTTGACCGGATCGCGGCGTTGCTCTATCCCGACCTGACCGCTTTCGCCGATGCCGTGCTGAAGAGCGGCATCCTGCCGGGCGCCCCCGAGCCTTGCGGAAACACCTGAAAAAAACCGGTTACGCTAAGGACAGGTATGGCGCTCCAGCCAGCGGACGATCTCGCGGCCGACATCGAGTTTACTCATGAGCGGCAAAGCCTCCTGCGTTCCCGAAGCGGAGACGAGCGTGACACGGTTGGTGTCCACCGCGAAACCGGCGTCCGGCAGGGTCACGTCGTTCGCGACGATCAGGTCGAGTCCCTTTGCCTCGAGTTTGCGCCGCGCCCCGGCGAGCGGGTCGCCGGTTTCCGCCGCAAAACCCGCAAAGAGCCGACGCCCTTTGAGCGGAAGCAGCGTTTTCAGGATGTCCGGGTTGGGCTCCAGTTCCAGCACCGGGTTCATGCCGGACTTCTTGAGCTTGGTGGCGCTGGCGCGTTTGGGCCGCCAGTCCGCCACGGCGGCGGACATCACGAGCGCGTCGTGGCCGGGCAGATGTTTCTCGACGGCAGCCAGCAGGTCGAGCGCGCTCACCACGTCGATGCGCGTCACGGCCTCAGGGGTTGGCAGCGACACGGGGCCTGCGACGAGCGTGACGGCGTGGCCGCGCTCGGCGGCGGCCTGCGCCACGGCGAACCCCATCTTGCCCGTCGAGCGGTTGCTGAGGAACCGCACGGGGTCGAGGTGTTCGCGGGTCGGCCCGGCTGTGACGAGGAGTTTCATGTCGCAAAGCATATACGGTTTGGATTGACAAATCAACGCGGGGATTGTGATAATACCGCCACACTAAGTTGGCGGCGGGGTTGCTGAGTAATCAAGCAGCGCCTTGCGGTGCCGCTACAAACGAAACAGGGAGCGGATTATGTCGAATACGATGCCGATGGCTACACGCATCAAGTTAAGCGTGATGATGTTTCTGCAGTTCATGATTCTGCCGGTCTGGTTCATACCGATGTTCCCGTATATCACCAAAATGGCGCCGGAGGGCAGTAACCTGCCGATGCTGTGCGGCATGATCATGGGCTTTGGTGCCTTGGCTTCGCCTCTTTTCGGCATGTTCGCCGACCGTTACATAAACAGCGAGAAAGTGCTGGCGTTGTGTAACTTCGCCTCGGCAGCCTTGCTGGGATACGCCTATACCGTCACGGATCCTAAAATCCTGTTCGTCACCCTTCTTTTGGTGATGGTTTTCTATATGCCGACTTGGTCGTTGACCGCAACAATCGCCATGCAGAACAGCACCACGGAGGCTTTCCCGCAAATCCGCGTCTTCGGCACATTGGGGTGGGTCGCGTCTGCGGTTTTCAGCATCGTGGGAACCAAAGTGTTCGGCATACAGAACTTTGACTCCACGAATCACATCTTCCTCGGCGGCGCTATCGGCGCGTTTCTGGCTGGCATACTGGCTTTCGTCCTGCCTGCCACCGAGCCGCCCGCAAAAGGACAGCCCGCCTCGGTGGTGGACGCTCTGGGGCTACGTTCCCTGGTGTTGCTTAAGCGTCCGGACTTCTTGGTTTTCTCCGTGCTGATCCTTTTGGCGATGGTGCCGTTCCAGTGGTACAACGTCTACAACAGCCTTTATCTTAAGGAGCGCGGCTACCAGTATCTGACAGGCGTCATGAACCTCGGGCAGGTGTTGGAGTTGGTGTTTATGCTACTGATACCGGTGATACTCAAAAAGGCAGGCTACAAATGGGCTATGGTGATGGGGTTGCTGGCCCTGGCTTTCCGCTACGGGGCCTTCCTGCTGGGGTTCACAACCGGTGCCAACGCAGGCGATTACGCCGGTATCCTGATCCACGGGTTGATTTTCGGCATGTTGGTCGTTGGCAGCCAGATGTATGTGGACGCCGCAGCGCCTGCGGAGTTGCGCGGCCAGGCACAAGGCTTTATCGGCCTGATCATGTTCAGCTTGGGAACGTTCTTGTCTAACTACGTCTTCGACATTCTGATTAAGAAAAGCGCGGTGGTTGATGCCGTCACACAGGCTGTCAGCCACAACTGGGCGCAGCCCTTCACGGTCGCTCTCGCTATTTCGATCGTGCTGGCGGTGTTGATGGCGCTGACCTTTAAGCCCGCCGTGCAGGAGAAGCAGGACGGCGCGGCCGGGGCGTAGTGCGCCTTACGAACCGACGGCGTGACAGGATTTGCGAATATCCAATATCCGGCAAGGAATGTTGAATGATCGGGGTGATGCGAAAGGCGCTGTTGCCTGGTCATGGTGTGCCCAAGCGGTGAAGCGGGTCTTTTTGCTTCTTCGGTTGGACATTCCCCGTTGGCTATTGGACAGTTGGTTTCGGTTCCGTCCGCGTCATTACGCTCCGGTGGAGCCGAAGCCGCCCCCGCCGCGCGCTGTGCCGGAGACCGCATCCACTTCAACGGTGCCCGCGCGAAGCACGGGCGCGATCACCATCTGCGCGATGCGCATGCCGGGTTGCACCTCGAACGGTTCTGTGCCGAGGTTGATCAGGATCACGCCGACTTCGCCGCGATAGCCCTCGTCAATGGTGCCCGGCGTGTTGAGCAGGGTGATGCCGTGCTTGAGCGCGAGCCCGCTGCGCGGACGCATCTGCGCCTCGGTGTTGTGCGGCAACTCCACTGCCAGGCCGGTTCTCACCAGCTTGCGCTCGCCCGGCTGCAGGGTGACCGTTTCGCAGGCGCACACGTCCATCCCCGCATCGCCCGGATGCGCATACGCCGGAAGGACCGCTGCCGGGTGAACCCTCATGAATTTCACAGTCATGCGGGAGAGGATAACAGATGCCCGCGCCTCACCGCAACCGGCAAGCCGGAAACTTTCTGGCAGAAAACCGCACCCCCCCGTTTTGCTTTCCGGCAAAAGGGGGGTTGCGCGGGATTCGGCAAAAGAGTAAAATAAAAGCGTGAACGAAAGGAGCGTTCCCGTCTTGCGCGGGGAGAAACACGGCATGTAGAGGGTGATTCCAAACCGGTTCCGATTTTGCGCTTTCGCGCATTACGCTTCGTCAGAAAATCGCCAGTTTTCGGATCCGATCCGTTTCAGAAGCGAGATGCGCGGGGACGCGCCCCTGTGGCGCGGCCCCGCCCTCGTGTTTCTGGACGGGTGCCTGGCGGTACCTCTGACGAGTCACGAACCGGGGTTCGCGCCCTTACTTTATATGCCGGGAAAGGGACGGCAATGGGAAACGACAGGAAAAATCATAAAAAGAAGAACCTGATATTTTTTATCGCGGCGGCGTGCGTGTCCGCAGGTGTCATCTTCGCATCAATCCATGCGTCGGCGCGGGAGAGCGCTGACCCGGCGGATGCGCCCGCCCCCCGCCCCGCTTCCATGCGCAGGACGCCCGCCACGCCGCTGGAGATGGCGCTGAAGCTGGAGCGCGAGCTGGCGCGGGGCGCGGGCGCGCTCATGCCGGATCCGGATCGGCGGGTCAGGCTGGATGGCGGCGTCATAGCGCTCGACGCCGGGCAGGCGGGGTTCCCGCCGGAATTCCTCGCGGGGCTTGTGCCGGAAGAGATCAACGGCGTCGAGGCGTGGCGCGTGACCCTGCGCGCGGACGACGCCACCGGCGACATGCTGTTTTACAACGCGGGCGGCGACATGCTGTTTTACAACGCGGGCGGGGAGGCCTTCTGGGCCGTGGAGGCCGACGCCTCCGTCTACTCGCCGGACTGGATCGCGCGGCTCCACAGCGTTGACGGCGCGGTGCCGGACTTCTCCGACACCGACCGAGTCTATCAGGACCTGCTGGCAAGGCCCTCCCGCCGCATGCAGGTGCCGGATCAGGTCTTTTACCGTTCGGCGTGGCTGTCCGCGCGGCAGTATTTCCTGCCCTCGCACGTCGAGATGACGTTCACCTTCGTCCTCAGGGAGGATCTCGGCGCCTACCGCTCCGGCCCGGCGGCGGACCAGAGAAGCGCGGCCGGCGCGCCGGCGCGCTCGCCGGCCGCGCTGTCCGGGCTGGCCCTCACCGGCATCGCGCCCGGCACGAACGGCGTCTCGCTCTCCGCCGGCTGGCCGGCGGGCACCGTTTTTTCCGGCGGCGCGCTGGACGTCTTCTTCACCCCCTCGCTGGCCCCCGCCGTCTGGACGAACCTCCTGCGGATCAGCGTCGGCCCCTCGACGAACGGGCTGGACATCGCCGTCCCGCGCGGACTGCTGCCCCCGCCGCCCGAGGCCGTGCCCGCCGCCTGCGTCACCAACACCGTCCCCTCGTCGTATGATCCCGGCGTGCTGGTCACTAACATCATCTGCACCAACGCGCGGCACTCGGCTGGGTCTCCCGCACCGACCCGCTCAACCCCGACACCGACGGCGACGGCCTGCCGGACAAGTGGGAGGTTGACCACGCCTTGGATCCGCTTTCCGGTTCGGGCGATGACGGCGCGGACGGTGATCCCGACGCGGACGGCTTGCCTAACATCGGCGAGTCCCGCGCCGGGACCGGCCCGCTCGACCCCGACTGGGACGGCGACGGTGTCCTTGACGGCGTCGAGGCCGCTTGGTGGGAGGCGACCGCGCCGCTCCCGTGGTTCGACGTCTCAGGCGGGATAACCGTCCTAAACAATGTCAATAAAGACGCCGACCTGATCGCGGCCGTACTCCCGTTTCCCGTCCGCATCGGCGGCGCGGTCTGCACGAACGCCCTGCTTGACATCAACGGTATCGCATACTTCATCGACCGGCTTAAGCCGGTCGACAGCAGGCTCTACAGCCGCAGCACCAACTCCGCCCTCACGAACACTTACCCCCTCCCCCTCACCGACAACCATTTCGCTGTGGCGGCCCACTGGGACGACCTTTACGCCCGCACTGCCGCGTCCACCAATCCCGCCACGCGGCTCACCGTGGCGGACGTGACGACCAACGGCGCGCGCTACTGCGTGATCGAATACCGCGACATGGGGTTCTGGTCGAACTCCTCCGCGCGCATCTCTTTCCAGATCGCCATCCCCGCAGACGCGACAAACACCGTCTGCGTCCGTTACGCCGATATCGCAGGAGTCAACACCGGCGCGTCGGCAACGTTGGGCGCGCAGGGGCCCGGTGCCGCCATCAACCTCCCGGTCTCGTTCGACCAGCCGTTCGTCACCAACAGCATGACGATCGCCTACCATTTCGGCTCGGGCGGCTCGCCATTCATAGAGGATACGGACGGCGACGGACTGAATGACGGCGCGGAGCTTGCCCTGGGCACCTCGCCCGCGAACCCCGATTCCGACGGCGACGGCATGCCGGACGGCTGGGAGGTTGACAACCTGCTCAATCCCCTCGACCCCGCCGACGCGGACGGCGACCCCGACGCGGACGGCCTGCCTAACATCAGCGAGTTCGCGCACGGAACCGACCCGCACAACCCCGACACCGACGGCGACGGGCTGACGGACGGCGTGGAGGCCGGGTGGTTCGGCGTCGCGCACGGCCAGACCTCCCGGTTCGACGTGTCCGGCGGCACGAACCTGCTGTCCGCCGCCGCAACCTATGACGACCAGTTCTTCACGGTTCCCCTGCCGTTTCCCGTCCGCCTCGCGGGGGTGACCTCCACAAACGCCGCCGTCAGCGTGAACGGCATCGTCGGACTGCTCAATCCCGCCCAGTCATATCCCGACATGCCGGGCTACTACAACCGGGATCTGGCCGTCTGGCAGGCCTCTGCTGTGCACACCTACATCGCCGCCTATTGGGACGACCTTTCCGCCGACCCGTCCACACTGGGCTCGCAAATAACCGTTGCCGACGTGATGACCAACGGCAACCGGTACGGTGTCATTGAATACCGTAATTTGAAAATCAGGGCGGCAACCACAAACGATTTGCTGACCCTCCAGATCGCCATCCCCCAAGGAATTTCAAACATCGTGTCTGTGCATTACACCGATATGCGCGGCATTGCGGATGGGCGCGGCGCGACCCTCGGCGCCCAAACCGGAGGCCGGAAATGCAACCTGCCGGTCGCTTTTAACACTCAAGGTGCAGCCGTTTCCGGCGGCGTGATCACCTACTGCCTCGGCACGGCAACTGATCCACGGGTCTGGGATACCGACGATGACGGCATGTCCGACGGATGGGAGAGCAGACAGGGTCTGTCCCCGCTGGATCCGTCCGACGCAGGCCTCGATCCGGACGGCGACGGGCTGACGAACCTTGACGAATACCGCGCCGGCACCGATCCGCATGACCCCGACAGCGACCATGACGGCATCGGGGATCAGGAAGAACGGTTTTTCGGCACCGACCCGCTAACGCCGGACACAGACAACGACGGCATCGGGGATTATGACGAGACCGTGTTCCACGGCACCGACCCGCTCGACCCGGCGGACGGCGCCGCCGACGCCGACGCCGACGGCATACCGGACAACGCGGAGGCGGACATGGGCACCGATCCCGGCATCCACGACAGCATGGCCGACACGGACGGCGACGGTCTGCTGGACATGCTCGATCCCGCCCCCGCCGATCCCGCCGACCCCGTCCAGAGTCCCGCCACCTTCGCAATCATCCATCCGGCCCAAGGAGCCGCCCTGCCATGAAATCACTCAACACCAACACACTCGTCCTTGTTTCGTCACTGCTTCTGATCAACGTTTCATCCGCCGCCCAGCCGAAACGCGCGCTCGCCCGCACCGCGCGCACCGGGCACTTCACCACCGCCGCCGTGAAAGAGTCCGGCGAGCACGGCGGCGCGCTCAGCCCGACCACCGAAGACCCCGCCCGCTTCTCGGCCGCCGGCAACGAGGCCTTCGGCGCCTGCATGAGGCTCTGGAACGCCCACCGCTGGGACGAGGCCCGCGCCGCCATGCTCGCCTTCTCCGCCGCCAACCCCGCCGACCCGTGGCGCGGCGAGTCCGACCTGCACGTCGCCTGCTACCACAAGTTCCGGGGCGAGCACACCGAGGCCGAGGCCATCCTCGCGCGCCTCGCCGAAGAGCAGCGCGGCAACCCCGTCGGGCGCAAAGCCCTCGTGCGCCTCTCCCGCGTCTACTTCGACACGCGCCGCTACGCCGCCGCCCGTGCCGCGCTCCACGAACTCCTCTCGCGCGACCCCACCGAAAACGAAAAGACCTACGCCCTCAACTGGCTCCTGCACATCAACCGGGCGGAGCAGTTCGCGCGCGCCGCCCGCGAATGCGGCCCCAAGGCCTTCGGCCTCGCGGCATACCTGTCAACCGCGAAACGGCACGGAAACGACTCCGCGTCTCCCGTGACTCCGCAATCCAAAAACATCCCCGACCTGCCCGCCGTCTCCTTCGCGCAGGTCGCCGAAGCCTTCCCGTGGGCGGCGGCGAAAGGCGGCCCGGACGGCGTCTCCGTCGCGGAGATGCGCGCCCGCCTCTCCGCCGGAGGCTGGGGAGTCGAGACCCGCCGCCTGACCTATCCCGAAGCCGCCGCCACCGCCTCCCCGTCATCCCCCGTCATCCTCTGCGTCCCCGCGCCCTCCGCGCCCCTCTTCACCGCCCGGCTCCCGGCGACCGACGCCCAGTGCCCGCCCCTGGGCCACTACACCGTCCTCGTCCGCGCCGACGACGCCATCGCCTGGCTCGTCGACCCCGACAACGGCCTCGTCCAGAAGGACGCCCGCGCCCTGCGCGACGACTGGCTACGCGGCGCGGCACGCGGCCTCGCCTGCCTCCTCACCCGCGCCGCCACCCCCGCGCCGGCAACCACAGCGGCCGACGAGGCCTTCACCGGCGGCTGCTGCGGCCACGAGACCAACAACGACGACACCGGCATCGCCGACGACGAAACGGACCCGTGCGAGAAATACAGGCGCTCGCGGGGCATGCCCGTCCACGCCGTCCACTCCCTCAATCTCAACTACCTGCTCATCGACACGCCCCTATGGCTCGACGCCCCCGCCGGCCCGTCCCTCGAACTCATCCTCACCTACAACGACCGCGACGCCGACAACGCCCGCTACGCCATCCCCGGCATCCAGTTCCAGCCCTTCGGCTACCGCTGGTCCGCCTCCTATGAATCCACCGTGGCCCTCGATCCGGGCGACCACCTCCTGTTCCACCTCCCCACGGGCCGCGAACTCTACTTCAACCGCCAGTCCGACGGCACCTACCTGCCGCGCGACCCCACCCTCACCGGCAGCCACACCGCCGCCCTCTTCCCGGACGGCTCCGCGCGGCTCTCCACCGGCCACGGCACCGCCGTCTACACCTACCACCCCACCAACAGCCCGCTCTCCCAGACGCTCGCCAGCATCGAGGACGCCTTCGGCAACGCGCTCATCGTCACCCGCGACGAGACGACCGGACGCTTCGTCTCCGTCTCCTCCACTGTCACGCGCTGCTCGCTCCGTTACGACTACAACCAGGACGGCACGGTCTCCCGCGTCTACGCCGCCGGCCCCGGCGGCGGCGAACTGGGGCGCTCCGCCGCCTTCACCTACCTGACCACGAACGGCACCCCGCTGCTGGCGTCCGTCACCGACATGGGCGGCCAGACCACGACGCTCGAATACGGCTCCCGGACCCGCCAACTCAAATACAATTCCGGCACGACCGTCTCCCGCCACCACGCCGCCGCCATGACCTGGCCGAACGGGGGGCGCTGGGAGTTCGACCTCCACCAGACGTTCGAGGAGTGGCCCAGATACGACGAGCCTTCCGAACTCTCCATCACCGACCCCTCCGGCCGCGTGACGACCTACAACTACCACGCCTACGCGGCGTTGGGCCCCACCGTCAAGCGCGACCGCAACGGCGCCTCGAAACTGTGGGCGCTCATCGACGAAACCGGCTCCGCCGCCCTCCACGCGAAAGCCGCCGCCCTCGCCAATGACCGCTGGGACGGAACCTACACCCGCCGCGGCGACTACCTCAACTACCGCACATTTTCCGCCACCGGCCGCCGCGACGTCACGTTCGAGCGCGAGCTTTTCTCGCCCGCGTCAGGTAAAATCGGGTACTACAATTCGGTATCCTCTTCAGCCGCCGTCACCGACAACGCCGCCCGCCGCGACACGGCCTTCACCTACAACAACAATCTGCCCTCCGGCGGACGCCTCGTCACCGCCTCCAACAAGGTCTATCGGGCGAACAGCAGCACCCCCGCCGAAACCTGGACCGAGAGCGCCGAGCTGGACGCCAACGACGACCCCGTCCGCCTCACCGCCCGCGACGGCTCATCCCTCCTCTTCTCCCGCACCAACCGCCTCGTCACCGCCGTCCAACTGTTAACGGCCAACTCTCCGTTATCCACCGTCTCCACCCAGACCCTCTGGCAGGCGGCATACAACGCCCTCGGCCAGACCCTCTGGCACACCGCCGACGAAGGCCTCGACAACACCGTCCGCTACGAGTACGACAACGCCCATCGCCCCGTCTCCATATCCGCCTTCAGCGGCGGCGCCCACGCCGCCACCCTCGCCGAGTTCGACTACGAGGACGGCGAATTCCTGCCCTCGACCGTCATCGACGCCGACGGCAGCCCCGTCTTCATCGAGCGCGACACGCTCGAACGCCCCGTGCTCATCACGTACCCCGACGGCACCGCCGACAGCTACGTCTACGACTGCTGCGCCCCCTCCTTGCACGTCGACCGCCACGGCGTCACCAACCGCTTCACCTACGACGGCAACAAGCGCCTCGAATCCGCCCTCGCGCCCTTCGACGCCCAGACCTCGACCGCCCTCGCCTTCTCCTACCTCGGCGAAGGCGAACTCGCCGCCCTCGGCGTCGCCGCCGCCGCCGGCCCCGACCTCCCCGCCGCCCACTCCTTCGCGACGCGCACCTTCGCCTACGCCGTCACCAACGGCCTCACCCGCCTCGCCGCCCGCAAGGACGCCATCGGGCGCACCCGCGAATCCTTCACCCACACCTTCGACGGACTGCCCGCCTCCCGCGCCGACGCCTGCGGCAACCTCGCCACCAACGTCTGGGACGCCTCCCACACCCGCCTCCTCCAACGCTCGACATTCAACGCCCAAGGTGCGGCGTTCTCCGCCACCACCAACCGCCACGACCTCGCCCGCGACCTCCTCACCAACACCGTCCGCCACGTCACCGGTCCTGTGGGCGGCGTTTACGCCGCCATCGGCTACACCTACGACTCCCGCCGCCGCCCCGTCTCCCAGACCGTCACCCTCTCCGGCCTGCCCGGCCAGACCGCGCCGCTCGTCTACTCCCTCGGCTGGGCCTACGGTCCGCGCGGCTTCGTCACCAACCGCACCCTCACCGTCGGCGCGGCCGTCATCCCCGAGGCCTACACGCACCACCCCTTCCTGCCGGCGCTCGCCTCGGTCGCCAACCCCCACGCCTCCGCCGCCTACACCCACAGCGACTCCGGACGGCTGCTGGCCAGGGCCACCCCCGCCGCCACGGAACACCGCGCCTACGACGCACTCCAGCGCCCCGCCTCCACCGCCGTCTCCAACACCGTTCTTCACTCTTCGTTATTCACTATTAACTACGAATGGGACGTCGACCGCCTCGCCTCCGTCTCCACGCTGTCGGCCGGCGGCCAGCGCCGGACGGTTTTCGCCTACAACCTCCAGAGCATGGTGACAGGCGCCACCACCTGCACCAACGCCGCGCCCGCTTACTTGGAACGCTTCGACTACAAGGCCACCGGCAACATGACGGCCCGCACCTTCACGCCCTACACCGGAGCCCTCGCCGCACCCAACGCCGTCCTTACCGCCAACCGCGCCGACGAACTCACCCGCCACATCCGCAACGGCGCGGTCACGATCACCGGCACCGCCGACCCCGCCGCCACGGTGAAATACTACCCGACGGCGACAAAGCCTTCGGTGGACGCCGAGCGGGACGCGTCAGGACGCTGGGTCGCGCCCAACGTCCCGATGCACCCCATGAGCAACGGCCTCGTCCGCATCCAGTTCCGCGTCGATCAGGACGGCCAGGCCCCGTCCTTCCGCCTCTCCGAGT
>JALHET010000563.1 GCA_022839525.1 Lentisphaerota bacterium | reverse complement strand
CCGATATTCCGATTATTGCCCTTACCGCGAATGTCGGGGAAGCATATCAGGAAATGTACCGGAATGCCGGAATGAACGATTATCTGTACAAGCTGATCGAATTCTCGGCATTTCTGGAATGCCTCAAGCGCTGGCTGCCGGGGCAGCGTGAGCGCACAGCGGCTCCCGGAGGGCCGGCGGCCACCACTGAGGCCTCTGCTGCGGGTACTGACGCGGGCGGGGCGAAGGGTGCCACTGCCGCGGGTGCCACTGCCGCGGGTGCCGACGTCGAGGTGTCGCAGGCTGCGTCGGTAGAAACCGGGTGGATTCCCGGGCTTGACCGAAATAGCGGAATTTCGTATACGGGGTCTCCGGGAAATCTGGAGATGATTCTTGCAGTGTTTAACCGTACGGCGGGGAAAATGCTCCAGAAGCTGGACGAGGGTAAAGAAAGCGGGGATGCGGAAGCCTTCCGCGCCGCCGCTCATTCGCTGATCAGCAGTTGCGCGAATATCGGCGGGTTGGATATTTCTGCACGTTCGCGCGAACTGGAACAGGCGGTGATTGCCGGAAATGTCGCGGAAGCGGAGCGCCTGTATCCGATTGTGCGGGAGGAACTGGTACAAATTACCGCGGGCGTGTCCCGGTATCTGGAGGGGAAATGAAAACAGGAATAATAGGGGCAGTTGCTCAGGAAGTGGAACTGCTGTTTGCGGATCTTGAAGCGTCGGGAACGCCGGTGACAAAGACGACGATCGGGTCTCTGGAGTTTCATGAAGGCATTCTGGACGGCTGTCCGGTGGTGATAGTGTGCGGCGGCGTCGGCAAGGTAAACGCTGCATTGTGCACGCAGATCCTTGTCTCCGTATTTTCGGTAGACGCAATCGTCAACTCCGGTTCTGCCGGCGGTCTTGATCCCCGGCTCAGGGTGCTGGATATGGTTGTTTCCACCGATGCGGTGCATCACGACATGGATGCAACCTGGTTTGGCTATGCGCCGGGGCAGGTGCCCGGCACGGCGTCGCCCTTTTTCACTGCAGACGCTCGCCTTCGGAATGCCGCGCAGGCTTCGTTCGAACGGGTTGCAGCCGGCATACGGGCTTCGCTTGAGGGGTCTGACACGGTGCCTGCCATGATCGAAGGCCGCATAGCCTCCGGAGACCTTTTTGTTGCAGATG
>JALHET010000562.1:1170-2334 GCA_022839525.1 Lentisphaerota bacterium | reverse complement strand
TGCACAGTGCGAGGACGAGGATAACGCCCCATTTTGCTCTTCTGCTCATTTTACCTCCCGGTTGTTCCATCATGCGTGCCATTTTCATTCATTCAGTCCGTCAGTACAAGTCTGTTTCCACGCTGAAGAGGAAACTGGTTCCCGGCTCCGGGCTGATCGAGCACTGAACCCCGAACGAGAAATACAGGTCGACGGGATAGGAGAAACCGACCGCGAGCGCGCCGCCAGCGGACAGCTGCATCCCGTCAACGGAAACGTCAGCGGGCGCGTCGAAGGTGCCCGCCGTCTCGATGAAGGCATAGGGATTCAGGGTCATCGTCGTGAAGCCCATGGGCGCCGATACGACCGAGAGCGCGGTCGTCTGGAAAACCGCCCTGACGAAGGTGGGCCGGCTCTCCAGCAGGCTCGAGCTCCGGAACGAGCCGGAATCGGGCCAAACCGGCGCGGGGACTCCCGGACCATTCGAGAGCCCCGAAACGGTCAGCTCACCGACAAGGTTCCGCACCGGCCGGACAAAGAGACGCAGCCGCGAGCGGGCATACCAGGAAGGCTCGTCACCCGAAGGGAACGCCGCTCCCCCGGCCGCCTGCAGATTGAAACCGAAGGGCTGCATGAACCGGTAGGTCGGCCATATCTCCGCGAACACGCCGATCCGGGATATCGTGCCCGAGTTGCCGAGGCCGAGCAGGCTCCCCCGCATCGCGACTTCATCGGCGTTCATGCCCGGGGCGAGCAGGCTCGAGTCCGGCAGCGAATAGTACCGGAAGTCCGATTCGAGCCCCGTGTCGATCCAGGGACCGATCGAGGCGTACAGGCTGCCCTCGGTCACGAAGCTGTCCTCGAGCCAGCCCGGCTCGTGGTTCCGGAACAGATGTCCTGCGGCAAGCTTGTACGAAAACGGGGTACCGTTCACGACCGGATGGGACCAGTTCACCCGCTGGGTCGTCGGGCCAAGGGTGAATTCGAGCCATTCATTCCCGTCGAGCACGTGCTTGAACGCGACCGAGACGTCCCAGGGCCAAAAATTGAACGCGTACATGAAACCGTCGGTCAGCTCCACGACGCAGACGAATTCACCCGGTTCGGGAAGGGGCTGCAGATAGACGTTCGCGTTGTAAAAGAGCCCGGTATCAAGGAAATAGTCGGCCTGGCTCGTCGATGCGC
>JALHET010000562.1:0-1151 GCA_022839525.1 Lentisphaerota bacterium | reverse complement strand
AAACCGCTGATCTTTCGCGATAAAAAGACGGGACCGAACCCAGTCTTCTTTTGTCGTCCCGTTAATCCGGACGCGTATGTCCCTGAGAAGAACGGAGCCGTCCGGGGGCTCGTTTTGGGTATCCTCGATTCCGAGGCTTGCCGCGAGGTCCCCGACGAGGGCGTCAAGGTCCCCGTCATCCGCGCTGTCCTCGGCGAACGCGCCAAGCGCGGCGAGGGCGAAACAAAACAGCGCAAAAAAACGGATTATGCGTGCGTTCATCGTTCCCTCCATTCGTCCAGCGCGCGTTTCAGGGCTTCAAGCCGCGCGTATCCATGCACCGAATCGGGTTCGAGGGTGCATCCCTCGGCCCACTCGTTCCAGGCGTTCACGAACACGAACGGATTGCGGCTGTCGAGCCGGCCGAACTGGGCGCGAAGCTGGTCCGCGAAAAAGGAGGTGTCGCAACCGGTGAATATCGTCGCGCCTCCTTCCAGGTGGCGCGGCGTATTGTCCCAGCGGGGACAGATCCCGGGAATCTGATTCCGGTGAAAGCGCGCCGGGCGACAGGATTTTACGAGCTCGGGATACCGGATCACGGTATTCCGCCCCTCCTGCCTGACCGCCGTTCGCGCCAGGGAATTCCTGAGGGAATAGAAGGGCTGAAACTCGATGGCCGCGTCAAGATCAAGGTCCTTCGTCTCGTAGCTGTCCTTGTGGAAGTTGAGAACGCCGGCGACGCGTATCTCTCTGATGCCCGTCTCGGCTGCGCGTTCGCGCCAGACGGCCAGCATCTCGTTCAGGGCCTCGATATGGCCGGTCCGGTATATGAGGATGAGCGGCGCCCCGTCGAAACGGATGGCGCGGCGGTCGCGCAGAAAGGGGGCGAGCCAGTCGAAGTGCGCAATCCAATCGTCGCGCCCTCCATAATTCTGTTCCTGGAGCACCTCTTTCTCGCCGCCGTTCCAGTTGCGGGACCAGCTTTCATTCGCCCAGCACACGCAGAATTCCAGGTCGATTTCCGGATGCTCAAGGAAATGGAGCAGCGGCTTCTCGAGGAGCAGTTTCCCGTTGAACCAGTAGTGGTAGAAACAGAAGCCCGATACGCCGAAAGACCTGGCGAGCTCCATGGCTTTTTCGTTCACATCGGCGGCTATCACCAGGGCGCCCAT
>JALHET010000110.1:6699-7397 GCA_022839525.1 Lentisphaerota bacterium | reverse complement strand
CGACTTTTTCCCCTTCGTATAGCCCGGCATACAGCGAGCGTACACGGGAGGTGCCGTCAAAAGCGTATTTTCCGACGAAATTGTTGGCGAACAGGGCCGGACAATAGCCAAGTTCGCCGCAGAAGTCGAAATATGAGTCCGTGACTTCGGTCAGGGCATATATGCTCCAACTGGTATACGGGTTCGTGATATTGACGAACCGACACCGGCGGAAACTTCCGCCGCAGGCGCCGCTGCCGCGAACGGATCGGCACTGCGTGATCAGGCAGTCCTCGATCCGACCGTTCGACCCTCCCAGAATGCCGCCGCCGTAGCACTCGGGCAGAGTGGACGAAATGGACTTACCGGCCGAATTGGTGATATCGCCCTCGGTATAGCCGTTCGTGATGACGAACCCGCGCAGGACGCCCGTACTCGACACCCATGCGCAGCGAACGGCCCCCTCGCCGCAACCGGGATAGTTCGTTGAGCGTTCGACGGGCGCGGGTGCACCGATGATGAGAGTCTTTTCCATCGCGCCGTCGGCAGTCAGCGTCACGCCCGGCTTGACGTAAACGCGGCTCTTGATCGGACCAGTGCCGCCCGCGTCGCCCTCGTCATAGTTGCCCTCGGCCGCATGAATGACGTCACCCGCAACGACATGCTCGTTCGTCATCGCGCCGGAAAGCGTGCGCTTCGCCGTCGCGGGGGTGAAGCCG
>JALHET010000110.1:0-6689 GCA_022839525.1 Lentisphaerota bacterium | reverse complement strand
ATCGCCGCATTCACGTACCAGTTCGTGCCAATGACGATACCGGTGATGGTTACGCAGGCCTCCGCCTCGCCGGCCGCCGGAGCCGTGAACGTGTAGGACGTCCCCGGCACCGTCTCGCCGTTCACGACGAATCCGACAGGCGGACGCGTCGCACGGACGACCGAGACCGTCATTGATCCTCCCGGTTCGACGGCGTAATAGCCCTCCGGAACGTTAAGCTCGGCATGCAGGCTCGTGGCCGTGAGATAAAGCCCCGAGACAACCTCCTGCACCGCGCCCGCCGTCGGCCTGCCATTCTTGAAGATAATGGGGCTGCCATTGATGTCGGAGGAATAGACCTTGTAGTAGTCCTCCGGCAAGTAGCCATAGCCGACGGCCGGCGACAACGCGAAAAGGCGATAGTCGCCTGCGGCCGCGTCGATGAAAAGCGGATCAGCGTCCAGGACGTCCTGCTCGAGCAGCTGCGCGGACGGCTTGGTTCCCGACGACCACTTCGTGACGCAGCCCAACATTGAATAGCTCCAGCTGTCCGACGGCGTCCGGGACACGACGGTCGCGCAATTACGCGCTTCAGCACCCGAACCGTAGACATACGTGTCATTGTTGCCCCTATAGCCCGCCGTACAGTGCCAGCACGTGTTCTTGTTCTGAAGCGGGGGCGCCGCCCCCGCGTTCTGCCGGTCGAAAACACAGCAATAGGCGGCGGCTCCGCCTTCGATCAGGCGCCCGCTTGTCGCCAGCTCGGGCGAGTCGCACATGCTGACGCGGCAGCGCACGAGCGTGCCGTTATAGATAACCTGCCCGCGGTAGGCCGCGCAATTCGTGATGAGGCAGTCGGCGAAATAGGCGCTGTAGCCCGCGCCGCCCTGGTCGGCATAGACGTTACCGTTGGAGACCGAGGCGCAGCGCCCGTCCGTCACGGTGAAGTTCTGGATGACGGCATAGCCGCTGAAGCTCGCCGCGCGCATCGCCGCCGGGCCGCGTCCGTTCGCAAGATGCGTCGGGCTCTCGAGGTCGAGCTTGCCGTGCAGGATGCTCTTGCCGATGCCCGCGCCGACGAACCGCAGGTTCTTGCCGTAGTTGTACACGCGATTTGTCATACCGGAGAAATAATACTCGCCCTCGCAATAGTCGCCCTCCGCGCAGTAGATGACGGAATTGTGTCCGGCGCGCTCGGCCGCATAGAGCGGCGTCCGGAAGGGCTGCGCCTGCGTGCCGCGCCCCGCGCTGTCCACGCCGTTCACCGGGTCGACCCAGTAGGCGTTCGTCGTCACATAGGCGGTGTGCGTGACCGTGACCGATGCGTTGGTGCTGCCCATGAGCCAATGGTTGCCGTCCATCAGGGGCGGCTGGTGGATGCCGCCGTCCGTCGACCAGCGCTGGACGTGAACGCCCTCGATGCGCACGCAGTGCTGGGTCGGGAAAACCGTGTCCTGGATAAGTGTGCCGGGCGTATAGGGAGAGCCGTCGACCGTGATGCTCGCAGCTCCCGTCGCAGCATCGCCACCGCTCAGGGTAATGATGATCGGGCCGCCCCCGGCGGCAAAAGCCGGAAACGCCGAACCGATGATACCTGCAAGAACGAACACATTCGTTTTCATGAAGACCTCCTGCTTAGTTTACCGGAACTTGACGGTGACGAAGTTTGACGGGCCCTGAAAGTAGATTATCTCAAGACGGCTTCTACTATAGCGTCCTGTCTGGTTTCCGTCTAGTGACAGAAGTCTCATTCTTTAGCACAAACGTCCTAAACACTGTCAGCGGATAATCGAGCGGGCGGCAGACGGTATCGATGTCGTCCGCACTCTTCGCGTACCCGGTCTTGGCGAGGGCACCTTCTTCGGTGCAGAGTTGTCCATGAGCATGCAGCATAGACGGAGGGCAGATTTTTGTTCCTAGCAAAGTTCGTGCACCCCGTTTGAAAGCAAACAGCCCTAAAAGAAAAAAACCTGTTCGGCGTCTCTTTTCTCTGTAATCGGTTAGTGACAGGGGTGCGGAAATCGTGCGTTTCATTTTGCACTTCGCGACTTCGCGTTTTCTCTTTGATCTTCATTGACATGTTGCGCCACCTTTCGTTATGTTTATTGGAACACGATGGAGAACAGACACACGGGGAGGTTTTTATGCAAGTATGCGGACTGAAGTGCAAGGCGGGGTTCTATGCTTTTGCCGTTTTGGGGATCACGTTAACCGGCGGGTTTTTTGCGGCCGGGAACCCTATCGTTTTGACGTGCGACACATTCTGCTACGAGATCAGCCCGTCGGGGAAAAACATCGCGTTCACCGATTTGGCGCAGAAAAAGAATTACCTCAAGCCCGCCGCGGGGGAAAAAGCCTACTGCGCATCCGTGACCAAAGGGACAAAGGCATACGTTCCCACGTCGGTCACCTTTGACAACCGCACGCTCCGCCTGACATTTGCGGAAGCGGGCGTGACCGCGTCTGTCCTGGTGAAAAACGAGAAGACCCGCCTGATTTTCGAGGTGGCCGATGTGACCGGAGCGCCCGATTCGTTCACATTTGTCAATGTGCCGTTGACGCTCGACGCTCTCCCGACCGAACCGTTTGCGGCCTGTTCGCTTTCGCTCAATTTGCACACGCGCGTCGACGAGCTTCCGGCGTTGCATCGCGAGCTTGGGGCAGCCTGTTACCAGCGGTTCGGATTCAAAAACGCCCGTGCCGCGGTGATCGGCGTTCCGCAGAAGCAGATCCTGCCCGTGATCCGTGACGTCATGACGAAAGCCGCACCCGATATCCCGTTCTGCGACCAGGGCGGCGCCTGGGCACTCGGCGCCAAGGAGGGCTACGGCTCCTACCTCATGAATTACGGGAATCTTACCGAGGAAACCGTAGACCAGTGGATAAAATATTGCAAGTCCCTGGGGTTCAATCAAATCGACAATCACGGCGGTGCGAGCAGTTTTTTCGATTTCGGCAGTTTTGATCTCGATCCGAAAAAATTCCCCGAAGGCTGGAAGACGTACAAAAAAATCGTCGACAAACTGCACAAGGCGGGGATCTCCTCCATCCTCCACACCTACACCTGCTATATCAGCCGGAACTCGAGATATGTCACGCCGGTTCCGCACCCCGACCTTGACCTGGTGTCCACGTTCACGCTTGCCGCGCCCCTGGATGAAAAAGCGACGGAAATTGTCGTCAAGGAGTCGACCCAAGGGGTTTCCATCCCGAAAGGCTACATGGAGACCAGCAACCGGACGCTCCGCATCGGGGACGAAATCATTGAGTTCACCGATGTGACACGGGAGGCACCCTACACCTTCACGGGATGCAAACGTGGGTTCCACGGAACAAAAACCGCAGCCCACCAGACCGGCGCCCGTGTCGGCATCCTCAAGACGTTCTGGAACGGCCTGTACATACCGGAACCCCATTCGGCCTTGTTCGACGAAGTGGCCCGGCGCACAGCGGAAATCGTGGATGAGTGCGGATTTGACGGCATCTACCTTGACGCGATCGAAGGGCTGCAGTACATGTGGGGCAAGGAGAACTACTGGTACTACGGCGACAAATTCGTGTTCGAGCTGATGCGGAACCTCAAAAAGCCGGTCGGGCTTGAGTACGCGGGCATGATCCACCACTGGTGGCATTACCGCAGCCGTTATCAGGCCTGGGATATGGTTACGCGCGGATACAAACGCTTCATGGATATCCGCATCGCCTCGATGAAAGCGGGCGAGGAGTACCAGCACGGAAGCTGGGGCGGCTATTGGCCCGAGATCGAAAAATTCGGGTCAATGAAAGATCTCGGCCTTTATCTGCCGCTCCAGTTGGGCTGGTGGCGGTTCAACCCCTGGAGATCCCCGAAACATGACGCGATGTTCCTTGACGACATGGAATATGTCTGCTGCAAGCTGATCGGCAACAACGCGGGGCTTTCCCTGCTCAACGCTGTCGACGCGAAGTTTCAGGAGACCCACCCGCTCTTCCGGGACTTCATCGGAATGATCCGCCAGTACGAAGAACTGCGTCACCAGAATTATTTCAGCGAAGAGGTCTGTGCCCAACTTCGTGTTCCGGGCAAGGAGTTCACCCTCTTCCAAGAAGACGGGGGCAAATGGAAATTCAAACCGGTCTTCTATAAAAAACACAAAGTAGAAGGACTCGATCACCCAAGCGCCCACTGGTTGCTCGACAACGATTTTACGGCTCAGCCGGTCAAACTGCGCTTAGAGGCGCTCATGTCATCCGACGCTTCTGGCAATCCGCAGCAGGCCCACGTGCTGCTTGATCCCGTAACGGCCGGACAGTTCAAGAAAGCCCGGACGGCTCCCGGCGTGGATTGCGGGCTGAAAACGTCTGACGCCAAAGTGCCGGCAACGGGCGAAAGCGCCATAGAACTCACCGCGTCGAGCACAGGCGAATCGGCTCAGAAGGCAACCTGGGGCTGCCTGACGAGGGTGTGCGGACCGGCCCTGAACCTGGGCAACAAGACTGCGTTGGGTGTCTGGATCAACGGCGACGGCAACGGCGAACTCGTCGACTTCAAACTCTACAGCGGCGGAGCCGGGATGGCTTTGAATCAAAGCAGCCATTACGTGAAAATTGATTTCACCGGCTGGAAATATTTCACGTTCATCGAGCCGGAATCGACACGCATCACCGATTACAAATGGCCCGTCCTCTCAAAATACTATGTCTACGACAACCATATCGGCGTTGTCAATTATGCGGATGTGAAGGAAGTTCAGGTTTGGGTCAACAACCTTCCCGCAAACAAGAAGGTGCGCTGCCTGATCGGCCCGCTGAAGGCGGTTCCGGCGGCACCGGTCAAAATTGAAAACCCGTCCGTCGCGGTCAATGGCCAGAAGATCACCTTCCCCGTCACGATGGATACGGGCATGTTCCTGGAACTCAAGTCCGCCGTTGACTGCAAGCTCTACAGCCCGGCCGGCAAAGTGATTCAGGAAGTCGTTCCGGGGGGTAACGTGCCGGTTCTCAAGAGCGGCGCAAACGAGCTGTCCTTCTCCGCCCAAACGGCCGACAAGGTCAGCACCCGGGTGCAGGTCACCGTGTCAGCCGAAGGGGCTCCCCTGTGAGAGACGACAGCCTCAAAGGGAGAGCCTGCCCGTCCCCGCTCATTTTTCTTCGGCGGATAGTGCCCGCTTGACGACATCAAGCAGTGCGGCCACATCGAACGGCTTGGCCATATAGGCGAACGCGCCCAATTTCTTCGCCTCGAGGGCGGTCTCGTCTGAGGTATACGCCGTGAGCATGATGACGGGTAATGAAGGCGCGAGTGCGCTCTTCAACTCGCGAAGCAGTTCCATGCCGTCCATCCGCGGCATGCGCAAATCGGTGACGACAAGATCAACCATGTCTGTTTTGACTGATTCAATCGCTTCCTCACCGTTCCGCGCGATCACGACCTCGTACCCGTTCGCCTGAAACATGTTTTGAATAAAATACAGGACTCCCGGGTCGTCATCAACAATCAGAAGCTTAGCCATACCGATTCCTCCTGATGCTTTGACCCCTCCAGCGACCGTCGTGTTTCGTTCAAAAGCTGACCGAAAAAAACGACGACTCATCCAATCCGGGGTTCATCCCCAAGGGCGGCGTGATGTTGGCTTTTGCCGCGCCTGCCCGGAATGCGGCGGGGGTGTCGGCTGCAACCGCACCCGTAACGGAAGTGACGAGCATACCGAATGCGAGAATCCATACCTGTTTCATATGCGCTCCGTGTTAGGCGACCGTTAGTGTTTGGAGCCGCCGCAAACCGCCTCCTTGATGCCGGCATCCCGCATGGCGCCGCGCAAGTGGGCAAGCGCGTCAAGGTAATCCTTTGCCCCCACGTATTCGAAAATCAGCGGCGCGGCTGGCGTATGCTTCGCGGCCAGTGTGACGAACCGCCGGTAGTCGATATCTCCCTTGCCTGCCGCCACCCCGCGGTCGGTGTGATACTTGCGGTCTTTCGCGTGCAGGCAGTCGATCCATGGGGCGAGTTGACGGAACATCTCGTCCAAATCGTCCAGTTCCAAGATGTTCGCCGGGTCGAGCAGGACACGGACACGCGGCGAGTCCACCTCCTCGATAAACCTGCGCACCCGTGACGACGTCGCGAAGAAGCTCAGGAAAGAAGGCTCCAGCAAAATTTTCGCGTCGTGCTTCGCCGCCAGGCCGGACAACGTCCGCACCGTTCCCACCATACGCGTCCACACCGCGCCCTGAAACTCCAGCGGCATCCCCGACGCAGGGGCTTTCGGGTCACGGAAGTGGCCGGATTCGGTAACGAACGTCCGCACACCCATGTGCCCGCCGATTTCCATCATGGCTTCGAAGTTGGCGAGATTCGCCGTGAGCTCGGCATCGTCGGGATGAATGAGGTTGGCGTAGACGCCGAGGCTGTGGAGAGTGTGTCCCGCGTCGCGGTACGTGGACGCGATCTCACGGCACCGTGCAGGCGTCAGGCTGGAGACATCCGTGCGGTTATTGTAGCGCCAGAATTTGCTGTCGGTCTGGGTGAAAAACAACTGGATCAGGTTGAACCCCGCGCCAGCCAGCTCTTTCGCGAGATCCGCGTTGGTATGGCCGGTAAACCCGAGCGTGGAAATGCCGAGCCTGAGACTGGGCTGAGGCCGTGGCAGGACGGAGGCGCATGCCGGGAGTATCGCCGCACCGGTTCCGCACACCGCAACGGCCTGCAACGTATTCTTGAACAATTGACG
>JALHET010000561.1 GCA_022839525.1 Lentisphaerota bacterium | reverse complement strand
GGTTGACGTGTTGGCGACGCTGAACCGCATGGACGGGCAGAAGGGGATCGGCATTATGATCGCCGCCATGCTCGAGAAACGTGTGCGCGATCTGCTGGTGTTGCGCGAAGCGTTCGAACGCAAGTGGGTGACGGGGGGTACGGGCGGCGCGTGCGCGTGGGCACCAGACCTTTCTCCTGAAGCGGAGGCATTGCTGAATGCGCTGCCGGTCAACCCAAAAACGATAAACGCCTGGACGCTGAAAACACGTTTGCCGCATGCGCTTAAGTACACGCTGCGAGAATTGCGGATTGCCCGATTCCGCCTATTGGAACTGCGCGAAAAACTTGTATCGACTGGTTTGCCCGAGCGCTTTCTGCTAGAGACCACGCTTTTGCGGATCATCGGTAACCGAAACCGCTCTGCAGGTGCATCCCGTTTGGCGGCAGGAGCGCGATGACCCGGACTGAACACATCGGTATCGGATTTGCGCTGATTATGGCGGGTATGTTTTTGTCGCCCCTTTCCGCCTCGGCCAAACGTTTGGACGCTAACGGTGACGGAATGGTTCGTCTGGCGGTGCTTTCTGTGCCACAACATTCGGGAGGTGTCGAGGCGGAAGCCCTTTGCTCTGATCTCGAGAGCATGTTTAAAGCGTCGAAAATGGACGTGCCTGTTCGCGTGTCGTTTATGCCGCTGGGCAATAACCGGACGCTCATGGGGTGGTGGTACAATCCGGAAGCGCAGCCCGTCCGCAGGCAACTGTTTTCGGGACAGTTCGATTATCTGTTGTTGGCCGAAACCGACGACATTGTGTCCGGATATCCGGAATTCTTTTTTGAAGGCGTGCGTGCGGTCACACGGGAGGCAAAGGGCAGGGGAATCCGTGTTGCCCTTTTCGTGATGGCGAAACCCGCCAATTCGTTTCGCGACACGCGGGCTGAGTCGATCGCGGCAACGGTGTACCGTGTGGGGGACGGATGCGGCGTTGAGGTTATTCCTGCGGCGTTTGGATGGCAAGAGGCGCTCAAGCATAATAGGATGACCGGCGATTCACCGGTCAAGGCGCGCGCGAATGCCTATCTTTCCGCTGCCGCCGCCTATTGCCAATTGACGGGCGAGCGTCTGCCTAAAGACGCGCTAGAGGCCTATTGGACCACCAAGAAAACAACGGCGGTTTTGGCGCT
>JALHET010000109.1 GCA_022839525.1 Lentisphaerota bacterium | reverse complement strand
AGAGTCGTGGGGGATTCGGACGCGGATTCAACGCAAATGATGTCGCATAACGACCGCCCCGAGGTGATCGCGGCGATGAAACAGGGTCAGGGGATGAGCCAGCGGTATAGCTCAAGCCTCGGCAAACAGATGTTGTATCTGGCGCAGCGCGTGCCGCACGAGGGGCCGATGCGGGCGGTTGTCCGCGTCGCCGTTCCGGTGCGGATCCTGACGCGGGAGACGGACGCTGCCGACCGGGTGTTGATCGTCTTGCTGCTGGTGGTGCTTGGAGCCGCATTTGTGCTGAGTTATGGTGCCGCGTTGCGCATCATCGGCCCTGTCTCCGATCTGCAGAGTGGACTGACGCGGATCGGCGGCGGCGAACTCGCCTATCGGTTGTCGATCCCGCCTGTGCCGCATCTGGCGGAACTTGCGCGGTCGATCAACCAGACGGCGGATTTGTTGCAGAAGGATATTCAGGCGCTGAACGAGGAGCGTAATCTGCGGACACTGATTCTCGCCAACATGACGCGCGGTGTGATCGCGATCGATAACCGGCACGCGGTTTTGGATATGAACGATTCGGCAAAGAAGCTGCTGAACCTCAGTCACCCGACGCCGGAAGGGACGCTGATCGGCGAGGTCGTCCGGTATCCAGAGTTGCTGTCGCTGATCGAAGAAAGCGAGCGGTGCGGGGAACCGGTCGCAAAAGAAATGATGGCAGAAGGCGCCAGCGATGTGCGGTTGGAAATGCGGGCCTCTGCGCTGAAGGATGTTGCGGGGCGCCGGATCGGAACGTTGCTGGTTTTGGCTGACGTGACCTTGTTGCGGCGGTTGGAGACGATACGGCAGGATTTTGTCGCAAACGTGTCTCACGAGCTGCGCACGCCAGTCACGGCGGTCAAGGGATTTGCCGAGACGCTTCTTGACGGGGCGGTTAAAGATCCCGAAAAGGCGGAGCGGTTTCTCAAAATTATTGTGAGGCAGGCGGGGCAACTGGAATCGACCATCCGCGACTTGCTTGAGCTGTCCCGGCTGGAGGATCACTCGTCTCAAACGCTTGAGTGTCAAAAGACGCCGGTCATTGAAGTTTTGACGAACGCGGTGGAGCTTTGTCAGGGATGTGCGGACAAGCGGGGCGTCACGCTTTCGCTTTCGTGTGAGGAAGGGTTGAGCGCGATGGTTCATGCGGGGCTGATGGAACAGGCGCTTGTGAACCTGATCGACAATGCCATCACATACGGTGCGGTTGGGGCGCAGAAAGCCAACGTCGATATTGAGGCCGCGAGCGAGGGCTCGACGGTGCGTGTTTCTGTGCGCGATTACGGCCCCGGGATTGAGCGCCAACATCTCGACCGGTTGTTCGAGCGGTTCTACAGAGTGGACAGGGGGCGCAGCCGCGAGTTGGGCGGCACGGGGTTGGGGCTGGCGATCGTCAAGCATATCGTCCGCATTCACAACGGGGTTGTGAGCGTTGAGAGCGAGGTCGGCAAGGGCTCGGTTTTCACCATCCGTTTGCCCGCCCCGTCCATAACTTGAACGTTGGGCGTTCAGCACCTCAACTCACAATTAAGAAGTTGTCCTCTTCGTTTATTTCCGCTCTGCGGGCTTGGCGCAAGTTCAATGGCCGTCTTCACGAAATCCGGCTCGTATTCGAACACATAAAAACGCAAGTTCGGATCCAGCGCCACCGCGCCGACTTTCTGCTGCACGAGCTTGTTGTGCCGTCCGTGACCTTCCCATGGGATGCTCGTGGTTCAATTCCTGTTGAGCATGCCGCCGGCACCCCCTTCTCCCTTCCCTCAGCGTCGGAAGAGGTGTTTCGTATCAGAGTCGATATTGCCGGGCCGGTTCTGCTTCACCCAAAGCTCGCGGTAACGCGGGGCGAGGGTCTTCACGGCATCGTGTTGACCCTTCCAGCGGAGCTCGACGACGGTCGCGAGCACGTCCAAGAGTTCGAAGTCGTCCTTCACCCACTGCGGCGCGCCGCTGAGGTTGAGCACTGCCTTGGCCGCGCGCCATTCGGCGAACACGTCCGCCATCTTCTCCTCGGTCATCGTTGCGGGGCGCTTGAAGCCGGAGGCCTTCTGGAAGATGTCGTAGAGCGCCGTGCCGTTACTGCGGATGACCCCGCACTTGAGGTAGAGGTTCCCATAGCGGATCAGCGCCTCGCCGCAGGTGCAGCGCGTGACCCGGTCGATCGCCGCGGCGAGTTTCGCGTCGTCCATCTCCTCGCCCTTCGCGCGGGCGGCCGCGTAAATGATTCCGGGCAGCCCCGCGATCCAGGGCTGCGGATGTTTGCCGTCACCCCAGTCCGTAAGGAGCAGACCCGAGGCGCCATGCTTCTTCGCGGCGGCCATGGCGTTGTCGATGTTCTTCTTCATGTTGTCGACGCGCCCGAAGAGGCTGCCCCAGCCGCTCGTTCCCGGACAGACGTAGAAGGGAACGCCCGCCTTTTTGAGCAACTCGCCATGTCTTTCAAAGGGAGTGTTGGCCTCGTAGCCCCAGTCCAGCGCAATGATGTTTTTCTTCGGCATGTCCGGCACGAGTTCGGGATGCAGGAAGATCATGTCCGCCCAGCACATCATCACATGCCCGCGCGCCTGGATGTTCTCATGGATTTTGAGGATGCAGTTCAGATACACGCGTCCGGCACCCAACCGCTTCACCTCGGCCGCGCTGCGGCAGTCGGGATCGCGGAGATCCCAGACCTCGTCGCAGCCGACGTTGATTTTCTTCGTGCGGAAATTCGGCAGGAGTTCGTCGTAGAGCCCGGCGAGGAAGGAGATACTCGCCGGATCTGTGGCGCAGAGCGAGATCGGGCCGCAATTGAGCTTCGGTTTTTCGGTGCGAACCCCTTTCGGCGTCTCGGCGAGGTGGTTGTATTCCGGCATCGCGAGCCAAGGCTCCATGTGCCCGAACGAGGCCTGATAGGGCACGAGCTCGATTCCCTTTTTCGCGCAGTAGTCATCGAGCGCCCGGATCTCCTCCGCCGTGACCGGGGCAGGGTTCCGTTTCAGTGCGGCCGGATGGTTCGTGTAGGCGAAGGTGTTCTTCAGGTAGATATGAAACTGGTTGTACCCGAGATCCGAGATGATGTCGATGATCCGGTGGAACGTTTCTGTTGTCGGCACCTTCCCGTGCGCGGCGGGATATTCGTACCCGATGGCGAATTCCGGATCAGCCGCGAAAACGTGGGCCGCGAGGATCAATGCGAATACGGATGCAATGCTGTTTTTCATGGGGATATTCCTTTCTTACCTGAGAGGGTTCTTTTTCTGCAGTTTCTCTACCGTGTGCGCCGCAGGCGAGGTCGTTTTGCGGCGGGCTTCGGCCCAGCCTTTCATCTCCTCCAGTGTCTCGAAGAGGGCGATGCAGGCGGTCTCGTAGTCCACCCCCGCAAGCTCCACAATCAGGCGGGTGCTGCGGTCGATGAGCTTCTTGTTGGACGCCTCAACGTGCGCCATCCAGTTGCTGTTCAGCCGGCCCATCTTGCCCATCGTTGCGGTCGAGACATTGTTCAGGACCAGTTTCACGGCCAGATGCGAAAAGAGGTTCAGCGGCGTGTCGGGGATGTCGACGTCCACGTTGATCAGCGTGTCGTCCCAGCCAGCGGGCGTCTGGCGCCCGATGACCAGCGCGGAGCGGGCGTCGAATTTTTCCGAAGCGGCTTGATATGCGCCGAACCAGGCGGAGGGAGTGTCGGCCTGCAGCAGCGCCGCTTCGCTGCCGATCAGCACGGCCATGGCGGCGTTGGGCTTGGCTTCGGTCCGTGAGCTGTCCGGCTCTTTTCCGATTATGAATTTGTGGAGCGTCACGCGGTCGATCTGCGGCGGATTGGCGCGGATGTTCTGGGAAGCGCCCAGCCGGATATAGGTGTCGGGCGTCCAGTCCAGACAGCGCGGCTCGTGCTCCAGCACGCGCAGCCAAGCCTCCGGGGTTGTCCGCAACGGATCCTTCACAAAAGCCCACGGCGCGGGCGACAGGGTGTCGTCGCAGCGGCGGAAGGGCGGGATTTTGAAGGTCGGCGCGCGCTCGGTGGTGTCGGTGAAAATGTCGAGCAGGTAGCCGTCCGCGAAATAGGTGATGCGGCCGCCGCGCGCGTACAGACCTTCCTCGTAATCCGCCAGCCGCGCGAGCGCGGCCACGTTTCCGGTGTTTCGGATCTGCCCCAGCAGTGTTTCAAACTGCTGCAGTGTCTTTTCGGGCGTGCGCGCATCGAGCCCGAGAGAGGCGATTTGCGCGGGCGTGAGTCTGGCTTGCAGATGCTCGTTCAGGCCGGCCTCAAAGGCCATGCCCGCGACCAGCAGTTCGATGGTGGTGGCCTGCATCCGCGTGGAGCCCGCCACGCCCATGGGCCCGGTGCACAGCACGAGCTTGGTGACCTTGTCGTTGCGGATCACGCGGCGGCAGCGCTCCAGCTTGTCGGCCAGCAATTCCGCCGGGTTGTTGAAGAGGAAGAAGACCTTGGCCTTCGCATCCACGCCGCGCAATACCGTGCCGATCACCGACGAGGTCTCGCCGCCTTCGGAGATCGCCACGATCACATCACCCTCTGCGGCGCCGGCCTGTTCCATCTGATGATAGCCGAAGGTGATGTAGTCCTCGAACATTTCCACCGAGCGCACGAGCGCGTAATCGCCGCCGGTCATGACCGCGTGGGTGCGTGCCCCCATGTCGCCGCACACGGCTTTGAGGTCCGGGTGGCGCTCGTAGGTCTCGCGCCAGTAGCGGCGGTTGGCGGCGTCCAGCAGGATCGAGAGGCGGCCGGTCGCGCCGCACCCGCTGAAGTAGACCTTTTTGTTCGTGTCCAGAGCGGTTTTGATCGCGGCGCGCAGTTTGGCGAATTCCGGCGAGGCGACCACGCGGCGAGCCACTGGCGGGATGTCGTCGTCCACGCTCAGCAACATGCGGATGCCTTTAGCGGTGTCGGCCTGCAGGGCCTGCGAGAGGCCGCGCGTTTTGGGGTGCGACTGCTCGGTCGGCAGATATCCCAGATGGAACTGGGTTTCGTTGCGGATAAAGTGCAGCGCCTCGTCGCGCGGCGTTCGCGCAGGCTGCTGCGCCCAACTCCCGGAGGTCGCCGCCAACAACGCGGCGGCAAAAAGTGTGACACGGAACGGTTTCAAGACTGCCATTTTTGACTCCTTTGCACACATGTGTCCGAATACGGAAGGATACGGAAAAGAAACCGTTTCCTCATTTACTGAAAGTGTATCCGATCAGGCTTGGAAGGAACACCGCTGTTTGCGCACAAAATGATCCGGCATTTTGCGCAAAACACGCTTGCGTGATGTCGGGGTATTCACGCATACTCTCTTGTTAAAGAGGCAAGAACGCATGGCGAAAATGTTTACCACAGCGCCGCGGGTGGTTGTGATTCTGGAGACCTGCGTCCAGCCGGATCGCGAGAAGTTGAATGGGATCTTCAAGTACGTCCGGTTTTACGGGCCGTGGCATCTTCACATCATCCAGAACCGCGTCGGCGAGCAGCGCCTCGCCCATTTCGAAACCTGGGACGCCAACGGGGTCATCGTGGGGCAGTCCATGCTGGATATGGAGGAGACGCTTGCGCGGACAAAACTGCCGCTTGTGCTGATCGACCCGCTGCCGCGCCATCTGGCTCCGTCATCACCCTTTTTCCGGCGTTCGTATGTCCAGAATGATTCCGCGAGTGTGGGTGTGGCGGCGGCGGACTATTTTTTGGGACACGGGTTTAAACGGTTCGCCTATGTCGGCGAGGTGCTCGACCGGTTGTGGTCGCGGGGACGCGGAGAGGGATTTGCCGGGCGGTTGCGCGAGGCCGGGTTCGCCTGCCAAAATTATGTGCCATTGACCGATGCCGAGATCAGCGATTGGGCGGTGGAACAGTCCAAACTTACCCGCTGGCTGGCCGCGCTGCCCAAGCCGGTGGCGTTGTTCGCCGCGATGGACATCCGCGCGCGGCAGGTGCTCGACACCTGCCTTATGAACGGCATTAACGTTCCTGACGAGGTGGCGATTTTGGGCGTGGACAACGACGAGCAACTCTGCCTGGGCAGCGCGCCCTCCCTTTCGAGCATTGAATGCGACATGGGGCAGTGCGGGTTCATGGCGGCCCAGTTGCTGGACGAGCGGATGCGCGGGAAGCGGAAGCGCAAGACGGTGCTGACCTACGGGGTGAAGAAAATCGTGGAACGCCAATCGACACAAGCCAAACAGCCCGTGCAAGACCAGCTTGTCGTACGTGCGCTCGAGTTCATCCGTTTGAACGCCTGCGAGGGGATCGGCGTGGCGGAGGTTGTCGCGCATCTGAAGGTCTCGCGCCGGCTGGCCGAACTGCGCTTCAGGAAAACCTGCGGGCGGTCCATCCTGGATGAGATCCAGAGAGTGCGGCTGGAACGCGTCAAACGGTTGGTGACCGAAACCGACTTTTCGATCCGGGAGATCACGGACCGGAGCGGCTATCAGACCGACGATCACCTGCGCCGCATGTTCAAGCGGCAGTTCGGCATGACCATGCGGGAGTTCCGCCGCCAACAGTGATGGCGCGCGCTGCCGCCGGGAATTGAGGTAACATGCTGATCCTGTCTTGCGTGAACCGACGGGGATGCGCTACTATTACAATCAAAGTTGAAGGGGGAACCCGTGCGTTCTGGCGCCGCGTGGGGGGGGCTGAACGGAAATGTGGGAAGACGGTGTTCCTTATGTAGATACCATGATATTCGAAAAGAAAAA
>JALHET010000560.1 GCA_022839525.1 Lentisphaerota bacterium | reverse complement strand
TGTGCCGCAACCAATCTTCATCTTCGATTTCGTATCTGCCGCTCCCCACGCGGAGAACCCACCCAGTGTCGCGCACGCCAGTGTGCCGCCCAATACCGTACGCCGCGTCATCCTTGCACCTCTGTTGTTCATCCTCGCCTCCTGATTTATGCCAGTTCCCATCCCTTACGATACGTGCCTTTGAGAAACTTGTCGGCTTCTGGCGCATTCGTCGCCCTCATCGCTGCCGCGTCCCACAATAACTTCTTGCCGGTCCGCAACGCCACGTTGCCGAGCAGCACCAGTTCGATCAAGCGCGCGCTGTATGCGAAGTTCGAACTCGCCGCCGGACCACCCTTGCACGCAGAGAGCCAGTCGGCGTGGTGCCCCTTCACGCGCGGCAGCGTCGGTGCGGGCCGCTTGTACGCCTTGTGCAGTTCGAGCGGCAACAGCCGCGGTGTCCCCGACCATCCCGGACACGTGATATATCCCTTGTCACCGACGAACAGGATGCCGTCGTTACGTTCGCCCAGACGCTGTCGCGGGTCGTCGGGATCGAGCCCCTCGGGAATGGGCGGACGCAGCCCGCCATCATACCAAGTCACCTTCACAGGCGGCTGGTCGCCGCGCGGTCCGAACTGATAGGTGTAGAGCCCGGCGATCGAAATCGCTTCGTCGTCCACGCCGGTCGACGTCGCTTCCACGCTGAGCGGTCGCTCCAGATTCAGTGCCCACACGGCGGGGTCTAGATTGTGGCATGCCATGTCACCGATCGTGCCGGTCCCAAACGCCCACCAGCCGCGCCAAGCGTACGGCGCATAGGCCGGATGGTACGGCCGGTGTTCGCGCGGCCCGAGCCAAAGATCCCAATTGAACCCTGCAGGCACGGGCGGTGTCTCGACCGGACGTCCGGGCGACTTCCGCAACCAATCCCAGCGCCCGGCGTCGCTCCACACATGCACCTCGCGAACCGGCCCGATAGCGCCGTCCCAGATCCATTCGCACGTCATGCGGATGCCCGTGCCCGAGTGCCCTTGGTTACCCATCTGCGTGGCAACGCCCGTTTCTTTCGCCACCCGCGCCATCTGTCGCACTTCCCAGACGCTGTGGCCGAGCGGCTTCTCGCAGTACACATGCTTGCCCATCCGCATCGCCACGGTCGAAACAAACGCATGCAAGTGATCGGGC
>JALHET010000559.1 GCA_022839525.1 Lentisphaerota bacterium | reverse complement strand
CACCTTCTGGATGCTCGACAAAAAGATGCGCGACCCGATCCGCATTTCGTCCCGCCAGATGCTGTTTGGCCAGGCTTCGGCCGGCGATATCACCAGACTTTCGTTCAGCGATGGCTATACGGTCACCGGGGAGACGACGGAAGGCGACCTGGCAGTGCTTGAGCTTCAGGCGAAGGCCGGCAAGGAGACGAGCTATCCCCGCGTGAGGCTCGAAGTGCGGGCTTCCGATTCCCGGCCGGTCCGCGCCGAATTTTACGCGGCGACGGGAACCCTGATGAAGACGATATATTACGACGGATATCAAACGATAGGCGGCAAGGTCCTGCTGGTCAAGTTCAGGATGGTGAACGCGCTGAACAAGGCGGAAAGCGTCATCGAGCTCGGCAAATTCGAGGCGAAGACCATTGAAAACCGTTATTTCTCGCGCGAGGGAATGAAGGCCCTGAAATGAACGGAGCGTACTTCCGCAAGCCGCTTGTTCAGATCTTTGTTTGCCTCGCGCTGTACGCTGCCGTCCCGGTACTGTGCCTTGGCGCGCAGGAGGAGTCCGTGGGCGTTTCCCTCGAGGCCGCGCTGGGCCACGAGGCGACGTTCCAGAACCTTCGCGGGAACGCCCTGCTGAATCCCGGCAACCAGCTGGACCAGAGTCAGGCCGCCGGCAACTTCTTCCAGACGCTCTACCTTGACACCGTATTCCCGGGAAATCTCTCGTTCCGGCTGGAGACCAGGGCGGAATGGTTTCCCTGGCGCGACGGAATGGATACGGATACGGTCGGGATAAACCTGTACGGGATTACGGCGAACGACAGCGTTGACCTGGAGACCTGGGAACTGGGCTATACCTCGCCCGGCGCCCTCTTTTCGTGCGGGGCCGGCAAGGTTCCGTGGCTTCCGGGGCCGGCGAAGCAGCTCAAGGCCGCAAACTACTTCGAATGGCTGTTCGGCGAGCAGGGAAAAACCCTCGCCTGGGCAGCCCTGACCTTCGATCAGGCTTCGGTGAAAGCGGTGTACGCCCCGCGCGGGGACTGGGTTCCGGAATCCTTCGCGGATGGAGCGGCGGGCATCCTGCCCGGCGAATCGGTTTTTGGTCTTCAGGGGCAGGCGTTCTTCGACTCGCTCGATGCCGGTTTTTTCGTTTCCTGGGATTCCGATCTCACCGGCGGGGCCT
>JALHET010000558.1 GCA_022839525.1 Lentisphaerota bacterium | reverse complement strand
GCTCCTGAAAATGAATGCCCTCAACGGGAAGCCTGCCGTTGATTTCGGACCCCATCTCTCTAGCCCCGCTTTTTCTTGGGCTGACAGATGGTATACGCCGGCCATGGCGTTCGAACCCTGCGCGTACTTGCGCTCCACGTTCCTCGTTTACGGCAGCGCCCAGGGCGGCGGCTCGCTCATCGGCAGCACGCAGCGCGACACGCACGGCCCGTATGGGGGCTATGGCATCTATCGCATCCCGGGGGGCGGCGGCGACTGGCGCACGCCGATGATTACGAACTATTACTATACGGCATTTAACAACCTCTTCCTGCCCGGCGGCATGCGGACGAAACTCAACGGCAACTACGTCAATGCCACAGAGACCGGCCTTTCCGGTTCTTGGGATCTCATCTCGCTCGTCTCCTACGAGGCGTTCGGCGCGGGCGGCTTTTCCTCAAACAACTGGAACAAGGACGTGGGCGGGCAGGAGATAGGCGAGGCGATCTTCTACAAAACGGGGCTTTCGCGCGAATCTGTCACGAAGGTCGAGGCGTATCTGGCCAAGAAGTGGTTCAACCGCGCAACGCCCGGTTTCCGGCCCGCCGCGGCGAGCAACCTGACGGTGGAGGCGGGGGCGACCCTGACGCTGGTCGGCGGTCAGCCGATCACGGTCAAGTCGTTCTCGGGCGGCGGCACGGTTGCGGGGTCGGTCGCCCTGGCGGCGGACGCGGTGCTGGAGGTGACGGTGAACCCCGACGGCTCGGTCGACACGCTCACGGTGACGGGGGCGATCGACCTTTCAAACGGCGGTGTCGTGCGGCTGGTCGGCGATGTTGAGAAGCTGACCATGGGGCGGCACACGCTCGTGCAGTGCGATGCGCTCGCGGCGGCGGACGCGGGGCACTGGCCGGTTCAGGGGGTGGCCGTGTCGGACAAAGTTTCTGTGAAGGTCAAGATCATTGATGGCGCTTTAGTCCTGGACGTCACCGCCCTCGGCACCCTGATACTGATGAAGTGACTGCGATGCCTGTCAAAGGAGGAGCGGCAAACCGTGATCCTGTTGCTAAATGAGCAGACGTGCTTTTATTGCATCTGCTTGTGCAACCGCTATTGCCCTTGCAATTGCCGGTTCGAGAAGAGTGCCCAGCATGCTGTTGCGTTTTTCTTGGCAAACGGTCACTATCGGT